>CAZUQS010000008.1:0-16833 GCA_964622615.1 uncultured Candidatus Izemoplasmatales bacterium
TACGGTAAACAATACCGTGAGCGTTATAACATAATTCATTTGTCCCTTATCTAAGGTCATTCCTAAAAACTCATATACTGGTGTCATAAATTGCAAATTATCTAAATCCATACTACCATTTACTATTTCAGGTAAAGCAAGCATTTTGAATAGAATTAAGAAAAGGGCTATATATGCTATAATTGCCAACAAGTCGAAAATGAAAGATATTTTTTCTATTTTATTTGATTTTAAAAATAATTTTTTATCCATTATTCAGCCCTCCCTAGTAGTGAACGCGTTTTTTACTTACTTGCATTTGAACTAATGTAAGTAGTAAAATAATCACGAATAAAATCAATGAACCAGCGGCCGCTACTGATAAGTTTCCAGCATTGCTACCATCGATAAATTGATAGATATACATAACAATTGATTGCAGATTATAATCCACACCAGCTGGAGCACCAGATACACCGAATAAAGCAACAATAGAGTTGTAAATTTTAAATGCACCGATAACAGATGTCACCAAAATGTAAAAAATCATTGGTGAAATTAGAGGTACTGTGATTTTAGAGAAAATTCTTCTTCTTGGTGTCGAATCAATTGCTGCTGCTTGATAGTATTGTTTGTCAATACCTTGCATGCTTGTCAAAAACACCATTATTTTAAATGCTAATGATGCCCATATACCATAGAAAATAAGCACAAACATTGATCGCCAATATACTGCACCACTTTCAACCCAGGATAATCCTTCTGCATTTACTCCTACCATGCCTAATAGCTGGTTAACTAGACCACCATCCGTTTTAAACATATATGCAAATACTAATCCAATCGCGATAGTATTTGTAACATAAGGCAAAAAGTAAATCGTTTGAAAGAAACTTTTTAATGGTTTTATTGAATTAAGAGCAACAGAAATAAATAGCGCTAATAATACTGAAATCGGAACACTAATGAACACAATAATTAACGTGTTAATTACAGCGCTAGATCCCGTGTGAGATGCAGGTACAATAAAAGATTCGTCCGTGATAACTGTTAAAAAGTTTCCAAATAAAGTATATCCTGTGATTGTATCATTTGACATATTGTAATTTTCATAAACCACTAATGCAAATGAATTGATAATTGGCCAAAACGTGAATATTGTTAATACAATCAAAGCTGGAGATAAATAAAGCAAAGCTTTTGCCCAACCAGGAAATTTATTTGCAAAATTCAAGTGGTACTTATCTAAAAATTTGCCAATCTTCGTCTTAACATTATGTAGTATTCTTCTTATATTCCAAAAAAAGCTTCTCATCTTTGTATTTAGTTTCATCAAAAGCTTTTTTACTTTTCCGATAAAACTAACCATGATTAATAACCTTCCCGGTCTCCTTATCAAAGATGTATACTCTTTCTGTTTTAATTGTTAGGTTTACTGTTTTTTGACCTGTTGTAATATCATCAGAATCAACCAATGCTCGGATATTGCTACCGTTAAAATCAAAATGAATCATTGTATCTCTACCGATGTGGAAAATATCCTTCACATCAACTTTAAAGCCTTCTTCCCCTGCGCGGAAGTTTTCTGGTCTCATACCAATGTCATATAATCCATCAGCAATTTTAGTTTTCATAAATTTTTGTTCGTTTATGATTAAATATCCCTTTTTAATTTCAGCTTCGAACGTATTAATTGGTGGATTTCCAAGGAATTTTGCAACAAATAGATTTCCAGGGTTGTTATACATAGATTGAGGTGCAGCATATTGTTGCTCCTGACCAAAGTCTAAAACAACCATTTTATCTGATATACTCATTGCTTCTTCTTGGTCATGAGTAACAAAAATAGTTGTAATTCCAGTTTCTCTTTGAATACGCTTTATTTCCTCGCGCATTTGCAATCTCAATCGTGCATCTAAATTAGATAAAGGTTCATCCAACAATAACACTCTTGGCTTCTTAACTAAAGCTCTCGCGATTGCAACACGTTGTTGCTGACCACCAGATAATTGTGACGGTTTACGGTCTAACAATTCTCCAATTCCAACAAGATTCGCCATTGCTTTTACTCTTTCAATAGCTTCATCTCTTGGGACATCCAAATTTTCCAGCGGGAAAATTATGTTGTTATATACAGTCATATGTGGATAAAGAGCATAATTTTGAAAAACTAAGCCTATCCCTCTTTTTTCTGGAGCTAATTTTGTTACATCATCATCTCCAAAAAATATCTTTCCAGATGTTGGTTTTACTAATCCCGCAATCATAAAAAGTGTCGTTGATTTTCCACATCCAGATGGACCGAGCAAACCAACTAAGGTTCCCGATTCAATTGTTATGTCAAGACTGTCGACCGCAGTTGTTTCAGCCCCAGACTTATTGGTGAAAATTTTTGTTAAATTTTCTAATCTTAATTCCATACAATGTTTCCTCCTAAACAATTATTGAATTGCATTTATTGAATGTAATTTTTTCTTTCTAAAAAATATGAAATACATTGAAATAATTAAAACGGTGAAATATATTCCCATAGCTATATAGAAAATATGAACATAATCAGAAGCTAAGTGAAGCATGTTTGGTAAAATATCATTCCCTGTTACGCCTTCTAAATCGCTTATTGCAGGGAGCCGATTATTTACTTCATAAAAATCCGATATAAATGTTTTGATTGTAAAATCCGTTTCACTGAGATCAAAATCAGTCTCTAACAGTGAATTTTCATTCTTATCTACCAAATGAATTGTATCTAGTTCTTCACTTAAAAATACATCTTTAGGGACATAAACATATCCTTGATCGTTAATACCATTTAACATATTTAAAGTTTTAAATCTTTGTACGTTTATATCTTTTGTGACGCTACCATCTAGATTTTCTAGATTTATATAACCCACTTGAGATAAATCTTCTGTATCACTATACACAATGATATATACACTTTCAAGCAATTCTAATTCATTATCATTGTTTATACTTGCTTGTATTACTTCATACCCTCTGATTTCATAACCATTATTATCAATAAGTATAATAGGGTCATTCTTATGATAATCAGGAATGGAGGTATAAAAGTAGTAATAATCTGGATACTCGGAATCTTCACTAACCAAAGACTCTCCAAACACTTCTTCGAAATACTTTGTAACCATTAAATCTCTAGAATATGTGAAAGCCAATAAGAAGAACCCTACTGCAGTAATTGAAAATAAAAGTCGACCAAAAATTCTCATTCGTGAATGCCCAATCCATTTTCTGAAGCAAATCTTTCTGCTTCTTGGAACCATCTTACTAAGTAACGGTTATTAAATACCAAGTTAGATTCATCACTATAATAATTATATGAATATCCATTTAAAACTAAATGATAATTCAACAATATCCATCCAGATAATGTTTCGGTTCTCATTACAGTCCCAGTACTACTTAAGATATCGATTACTAATCCTGTTTCACCTAAATCAACCCAAACTAAACCTAAATGTCTACCATATGTTTCGGTATACCCTAAATCTGGATCGCTTTGGATATAAATATGTTCCGCAGCATTCAAAATTAATGTTGTATAAGCTTTCCCTTCAAGACCCCAATCCTCTACAGCTGGATAAGTTTCAGGAGTATCTACTCCTAAAAATCTAACCCTTTCATCGCTTAAGAATCCGGGAGTAAAAGCGGCCGTATCACCATCATTAATATAACTAAGCGTAACTGAATCCATTCCTCCAAGCGGGTCATCAAAAGGCCTACTTATAATTTGGATCGTGATTTCTTCCGGTACAGTTATAGGATGTGTTCCTAGCACTTCGGTATATGTTGGAATAAATCCACACCATTGATTGAAGCTATATACTCTAGTACCTTTCACCACATTTTCGTTACGAATGTATACTTCATCATCCATAATAAAGTTTCTGTTTCCAATTGTATAAATTGAATCTATGTATGTATCGTTTAAATAACGTAATTGTATTGTATCGTTACCATCAAATCTTAGATCCGCTGTTGATAAATCCGCTTTGACTAAGATGTTTGCATTTGCATTGCTATTTGCAATAACATATGTTTCCCCAGATAAAATACTTACTGCAGGAAAATCAATTTTATAAGTAACATCATATGATCCGTTAGCATAAATTACCAAATGGTATTGTGATAAATCAATAGTTGCATCGGTAGGATTATAAATCTCAAGTGCTTGGTCTGATGTATCATTTCCACCATCAACATACTTAGAGATTAACAAACTAGTTTCATTATCAGTAAATGTGTTTTTATATAAATTAACGGTGACAACTCCACTTTCATAGAAGTCTCCTGCTAAATTTTCTTCATATTCAACAAAACTATCTTCTGCAAAATTATCATCAACAATGTATTCAAACTGATAAAGGATGTTGTCTGCTGTTAATGTTAAAATAATTTCACCCTTCAGTAATCCCGTTAAATCAGGTAATGTAGTTGAATTAAACCCAAGGTTAACGGTTATTGTGTAAGTACTTGGGATTAAATCTCCGAGTTCTAATCCATCACCATAAGAACTAAACGTTTGATCTGCCACTTCATTATCTGTCACAATCTCAATTAAAAAATTAATATGCAACCCTAATAATGCGCCAATAATCTCACTTTGATTCATTCCGGTTAAATCGGGTAACACTAATCTTTCAGTAGCGATGTTAACAATGATTTGATGATTATCATCAATAGTGCTACCAGCAACATCATTTCCGCCGTAGCTAATGAACGTGTCTTCCAAAATGTCTTCGTTGGTTTCATATACGAGTATATAATTCAAACCCAAATTATCTAAAGTTGCTTTTATGTCAATTTTTGTTACTCCTGTTAAATCAGGTAATTCAGGGTAATTGATAGAAAAATAAATAGTGACAACTGAATCTGCTTGAACCGACGCGCCACTACTCAAATTGCCTCCGTATCTAATAAATATAGAATCTTCAATTAATTCATTTTCTTCATACTCAATAACAACAGTTATTGGTAAACTTAAAAACAAACTTTGAGTTTCTTCAACGTCCAACCCATCTAAGCTTGGCAACTCGTAACCCATTGTGGTTACTGTTGTTGCGGCAGTTGTTGTGGTTGCCGTTGTTGCTGTGGTCGCTGTAGTCGCCGTTGTTTCTTGGCCACAAGCTACAAGAAAAACAAGAGAAAATAAAACAGTTAACAATAATGCTTTTTTTAACATAAAATGAATCCTTTCTATAGTCGCTTCTAACCCTTTTTGAAAATATCATACTAGGGAATATCGCAATTAATTTTTCAAAAAAGTAGAAAAAAAAAGGAAAACTGTTATAGTTAGTCCGATTTTTTACATAAGAACAAAAATGCTTAAAATAATAGCACCTAGCCCATCGAAAAAGGTTTTTACAAAATCTAGTACCGTTGTTTCAGCCCAAAGATAATATAGTCCTCCGCCTAATATAGCTAGGACAAAAAATGCTTTTATAAATTTTTTAATGAATACAAAGAATCCAATCAATAAAAATATTGCAATTGCAAAATAAACAACCAATTGCATCCAATCTGGTTCTAAATTAGCAATAAACGTTAGCCCTTGATCAACATAGCCTAATGCCTGTTCTATTATTCCGACAGCTAGCATATAAAGTGACATATTAGTCCTCCTTCAAAATACTTTTGTTTCATATTATTATATCATAATAATGATATATGTGTAAAAATTTCTTAATTATTTCCAAAAATGAAATAGATCATTACATTTTTTTCCTGTTTTCAATCGCTTTTGATAAAGTTAAGTCATCCGCATATTCAAGATTCAAGCCAACTGGTACCCCATATCCAATTCTACTTACAATAATATCGATGTCCTTCAATACTCTGCTTATATACAACGCAGTAGTCTCTCCTTCTTGAGTAGAGGAAGTGGCAATAATAATCTCCTTAACATTGTTATTAGTAATTCTTGGCCACAATGTAACTAAGTTGATATCTTCTGGTCCGTATCCATCCATAGGTGAGATTACACCATTTAAAACGTGATAGTAACCTTTATATTCTCCGGCTTTCTCAATCGTAAAAACGTCTTTAGCAGATTCAACAACCATAAGTATGGATTCATTTCTTCTTTCATTGCTGCAAATATTGCATATCTCTTGATCGGTCAAATGGCCACATATTCTGCAATGATGAATTTCCTTCTTAATGTTCATTATGGCATTGCCAAAATTATCCGTCTCTTCCTCAGACAATTTGTCTAATGTAAAAAGAGCAAACCTTTCAGCTGTTTTTCGTCCAACTCCTGGATATCTCATAAACTCATTTATTAAGTCTTCTAAAGATTTCGGTAATACCATTAAAACAACCCCGGAATATTCATGCCTTGAGTTATTGAACCAAGTGTTTCTTCCAACTCTTTATCAACTTTTGTAAATGCATCATTAAAAGCTGCAACAATTAAGTCTTGCAACATTTCGATATCTTCAAAATCGACTTCATCTTTTTTTATTTCAACTGACTCAACTTTCTTCGTTCCTTTAACGGCCACTTTAACAACTGATCCTCCTGCTTGACCATAAAAAGTAGAGGCATTTATTTCTGCTTGAACTTTTTTTATGTCATCTTGCATTTTTCTAATCTGTTTTAACATTTGCGGATTTATCATATGGTAGCGTCCTCCTTATTTTTTTATTTTCACAATATCCCCGAACAAGCCTAATGCGTCGGTGACTATTTTGGGTTGAACATCTGTGTTTTCTGAAACTACTTCCTGTGAAACATCCAGTAGTCCCTCACAACTAATTTTACTTAATTTAATATTTCTTTCGCCTTTTTTCCATAGAATTTTAAATTCCTCTGTGATGTCTTCAAAAACAGAATCCGGTAATGCAATAAAATCAATTTCTCTATCAAAGGCAGACTTCAAAATATTGACTGCTAAATCCTTGTATGTTAAAGTCATTAATTTATTACACATCGCAGTCCCTGGAAAGGTAATTATTATCTTTTCAACCGAACTCGCTACAATGCTTCCTGTTTCAAGTATTTGAGCTATGTTTTTTTCTTCTTCACTGCTTGCAAATTTTCTTAAACGTGTCCAAGAGTTTATTAAAAATGCTTTGTCATCTCGGTTCCCGTTATTCAATACTTGCTCTACAAAATTAATAGAATATGTGTTGTCTAGATCATCACAAAGCATTTCCTCAACCGATTTTTCTGTTGGTAAAGATTCTTCCTCAACATCAGATTCTTCCTCTACTAAAACAACTTCTTCTAAAACATCGACATCTTCTATTTCTGGTTCTTTTTTGACAATTTCAGAAATTAGATTTTCGGTCTCTTTCTTTCTAAAAGCTTCGACATCTTCTTTAATTTTTTCCACTTCAAGTAGTCGGTTTTCCATATTTTCGATGACGGATAGAATTTTGGTTTCACTGCCTATTTCTTGATCAGTAATTTTAATAAAAGCAAGCTCTAAATATATTTTTGGGTTGTTACTCCACTTAATATCGTTGTATGCTTTATTCAAAATATCCAATATGTAAAATGTCTTTTTATTCCCTATATTTTTAGAAAGCTCAATGAAGTGCTCATTTCTATATAAAGAGTTATTTTCATCTAAGTTTCTAAGGTTCCTCTTCATAAGTAAATCTCTAAAGAATTCTATTAGATTTATAGCGATTTTCCTAGTTTCTTTACCTTCTGTAATAAGATTGTTTAAAGTTTCAATTGCTTTTGTGGAATTTCCCTTAATTAAGGCTTCTGCTAGCTCAATTTGCATTTCAAAAGACACCGCTCCAGAAATCTGATTAACGTCATTTGCAGAGATAAATTCAGGGCTATATGCCCTCACTTGGTCGAGCATGCTAATTGCATCTCTTAATCCACCTTCTGCATAGATTGCTATTTGATTAATTGCGTCCTTTTCGATGCTAATATTTTCAGTTGAAATAATCTCATTTAATTTTGAAATAATGTCTTTTGTTGTAATTGATTTGAAATCAAATCTTTGACATCTCGAGTGTATTGTTAGAGGTATTTTTTGAGGTTCTGTTGTGCATAAAATAAAGATTACATGTGCTGGTGGTTCTTCCAATGTTTTTAACAAAGCATTGAAAGCCCCTGTGCTTAACATGTGTACTTCATCAATAATATAGACTTTATACTTAACATATCCCGGAAGATATTTTACTTTGTCTCTTATCTCTCTGATTTCATCTACACCATTATTGCTTGCAGCATCTATTTCTATGATATCACTAATAACTCCACTTTGAATTCCTTGGCAATTCTCACATTGATTACAAGGATTATCAACAGGAGCGTGTATACAGTTTACCGCTTTAGCAAAAATCTTTGCTATAGACGTCTTTCCTGTCCCTCTAGGGCCACTAAACAAATAAGCATGAGCAACTTTATCGTTAGCTAATGCGTTTTTTAATGTTTGAGTTATATGGGTCTGCCCAGCAACTTCGTTAAAGTCCTGTGGCCTGTATATTCTATATAATGCTTTATAACTCATTTAATCGCCTCTTTCTATAAACTTGTGAATCGCACTTATACTTAAGTTAATATATATTTCTTCGGTATGAATGTTAACGAATTTATTGTTATTTTTGCTAGCAATGTCAAAAATATTATTTAATATAATACTAGGTATCTTAAATGTTCTCGCTATTATGAATAAACACAAGTTTCCATAACTAATTCCTTCACTAAATTGCAAAACTAGCATATTTCATTCGGGATTATGCTACACATATATTATACCTTATTTAGTCTCTTTTTTAATCGCTTTCGGGCATTTTTTTACTTTCTTCTAAATATTCCAAAACATATTTCATCGCTCTAAATTCTACAGTATCGATGCGGTATTTTTTTTCTAGTCTCTCCATAGAAAAAACAGCATTATCTCCAGTATTATAAATGTAAAAAGCTTTTTTAAGATCCTCTTGAAATTTACCATTCATTTGAAGTTTTCTAAACTCTTCTACCAGAAACTCATTTGACTCTCTCATTCTTAGACTTACTTCCTCTAAAAATTTTGCTTCATTATTAACTTTGCTTTTTTTTCGATTAGCTAATTTATCTATCAAAGCATCGCTCCCATAATAAAAAGCTGTGAAAATAAACGGCATAAACCATAGGGTATATACATCACTTACCGCAGCATCTTTAGCAAAAATCATATAGAAAGAATATGCTGCGACAATTATAACTGAAAATAAGAAAATGTAAAAATAGAATTTAAACGGTTTTTTTTGTGCTTTCATAATTATCACCTAAAAGTATTATACAATATTTTAATCGAAATATGTTAAAATAATACTGGTGAGATATATGATATTTGATACAATCGTTGCTAAATCCACTTCTGATGGTATTAGCGCAGTAAACATTATTAGAGTTTCTGGTGATGATGCATTTTCTGTTGTAAACAAGATATTTAAGGGTTCAAACTTGGAAAAAGCTTCATCCCATACAATAAAATACGGATACATCCATGATCTAGGCAAAATTGTCGATGAAGTAATGGTTTTTTTGTTTAGAGCTCCAAAATCATTTACCGCAGAAGACGTAATTGAAATATCTACACACGGTGGAAATTTCATTGCAAATGAAGTCGTCAAATTACTCATTAAGAATGGTGCTCGTTTAGCTGAAAATGGTGAGTTTACAAAAAGAGCTTATTTAAATGGAAGATTGGATTTAACAGAAGCTGAAAGTATTATGGATATCGTAAATGCCAAAACGTACAAACAATTACATTTAGCTAACAAACAATTGCGCGGGGACGTCCACAGATTAGTCGATGAACTGCAATCACAAGTTTTAGATATTATTGCAAATATTGAAGTCAATATAGACTATCCTGAATATGATGATATTGAGCAATTGACAAATGAGATAATTATTCCTCGCATTAGAATTTTAATAGATAATATTAGTCACATTTTAAATGAAGCAAATACCGGTAAAATTATTCGCGACGGTATAAAAACTGTTATCATTGGAAAGCCAAACGTTGGAAAATCAAGCTTACTTAATTCTTTACTAAGAGAAGATAAAGCCATCGTTACAGAAGTATCCGGAACCACAAGAGACTTAATTGAAGCGGAACTTAATTTGGATGGTGTTTTATTGAAATTAATCGATACCGCTGGTATAAGACAAACAGAAGATATTGTGGAAAAAATTGGCATTAAAAAAACAATGAATGCTATTAATAAGGCTAGTCTTGTTCTGCTAGTTTTGGATCAATCAAACCACTTGACAGAATTGGACAGTGCATTGTTAGATTTAACAAAAAATATTACTAGAATCTTAATTGGAAACAAAATAGATTTAGGCAATAAAATTGATATGAAAAGTGAAAAAATAATCAATGTTTCAGCAAAAAACAATATCGGATTAGATATCTTGTCTAAAGAAGTGAAAGCATTATTTATTGATGAATCGATTGTGTCTGAAGACTATACCATCCTTTCAAACACAAGACATATTGGCAAGCTGGAAGAAACAAAAAAAGCTCTATTAGAAGCTTTAGAGGCTTGTGAAAATTCTATACCGATTGATATGGTAGAAATTGATTTAAGAAAAGCTTGGGCTTCTTTGGGTGAAATAACCGGGCAAAGCACCGCGGATGATCTTATTTCTACACTTTTTTCAAAGTTTTGTTTAGGCAAATAATGTTTCATGTGAAACCTATTAAATAAAAGCACCCCGTCGAACTCTCTCGACAATGTGCTTTTTTTATATTCATCTAATATTCATCTAAAAAACTTACTCTCTTCTCGTCGTTATAGTATCCTAATACTGAATCTAAGTTTATATTCTCCATAGACCGAAAAATATTGATATCTATATTCTTATAAACCTTTTTCAATTGGGCTATCAACTCTTTCATTTCCCTTCGTTTGGAATCCTCATTTCTGTCTTGGAATTCACATCCTTTAGATACAAAATCTATTTCATGATATCGAATAAATATTTTTACATCACTCTCTTTAATCAAGTACATTGGCCTGATTAATTCTAGGCTCTCGAAATTTTTCGATCTAACTTTTGGCAACATCGTTTTAAACGTCCCGGTATATAACATATTGATTAAAGTTGTTTCTATTGCATCATCAAAATGATGCCCTAAAGCAAGTTTGTTACAACCAAAATCTTTTGCTTTTTGATACAAGAATCCCCTTCTCATTCGAGAGCATAAAAAGCACGGCGCTTTGGGATTCAAATGGTTTGCGACATCATATACGTTTGAATCGATGACCTCAGTCTTAATTCCTATTTTTTCACAATTCTCTAGATGCTTACTTAAAAATTCTTTTGTGAATCCGGAATTCATAGTTACATATACAATTTCAATATTATTGTTGTAATGAAGTTTATATTCTTCAAATAAAGCAGCTAAAAGAAGAGAATCTTTTCCGCCACTAAGAGCAACGCATACTTTGTCGTTTTCTTCGATTAATTTGTAATCATCAATTGCTCTTAAAAACCTTGCAAGCAACGTCCCTTTAAATCTTTTATTTAAAGATTTAGAAATATTAAAAGAGTATTTTTTTTCATTCATGATATCACCTAATTACATTATACACTATCTTATTAATTTGAGAAATAATTAAAAATAATTTCAAATAATATTTGGTATTTATTGATAATATAATAATTATGTGATATAATGTAACATATCTAAAATCTGTATTATAATGGAGGTTGACAATGAATAATTTTGTTTGGGCATCCAAAAAACCACTAGATGAATTAGCTACTCTATATGAAGCTAATATTACATTAAACAAATCTGCAACAGTGTATTTTGAAGAAGCCTACGTAGTTTTGCTGGGGTTAGATAAAGAAAACAATCTGATCGCTATTAAACCTATAACTAAAGAGGAAATTAGCTTAGGCTACATTCCAAAAGAACAACAACACAATATTACAGTAAAATCTAGTTATTCTAGAATCTGTAATAAGCTATTCTTAAAAGAAGTATCAGAATTAATGGGTTTAGAATATTTAGAACACCATCAAGCCTATAAGTTTTCTGCATCTTGGAACAAAAAAGAAAATGCTTTAATAATTGATTTAAATAAAAGAGAGGTGTAATGTTATGTTTCTAGCTATGCAAATCGGAACAATAATGGTATTAATCTGGGCTTCAGTAATTATTTTATCTGCATCAATTGAAGCTGGTACGATGGATTTATCCAGTATATGGTTTTCAGTAGGTGCAATATTCGCATTAATAATTGCTCTAATTTGGCCAGGTCCAGAGTCAGTATTTGCCCAAGCGATAGTTTTTATAATTGTTTCTTTAATTCTATTAGTGGTTTTAAGACCAATTTTCAAAAAAAATATGAAAAAAAATGAAATTAAAACAAACGCTGATAGCCTTGTTGGTAAAATAGCTGTTTGTACTGTCGCGATTAAAGATGGTGAACGTGGCGAAGTTAAAATTGAAGGAAAAATCTGGACTGCAATATCTAACGAAGATATTAAAGAAAAAGAGAAAGTAACTGTTTTGGCAATTAAAGGTGTCAAGTTAGTCGTAAGGAAAAACTAATGTCGGCATCCTTCTTCAAGAGACTTACTTCCTCGATTGTTGATTTTGTATTAATATTTCTAGTTGTTTACTTTGCGTTTGTTGTTGGCGGAAGAACATTACTTAGAAACAGAGTTGATAATTTTGATGAAATATACAGTGCTTATAATGAAATACTAGTAGCATACAATAGTAATTTAACAGATCTTCAAACAGAATATGACGCTAACCTAGAGTTGGCAAATGAGGATGCAGAATTAGAAGCTTTGGCTTTAACGGAGTTCAATCAAAAGTCGAATATATTGAACCAACAAAACAATATCGATATTGAACCTTATAATGAACCTTTAACAAGCTATTATTTAGAAATTATTTATTTCTTCACTGTTGGGTTCATAGTATTGATGACCATTGTAACAATTGCCTTTATCGGTCGAACCCCAGGTAGAAAGCTAATGAAAGTTCAGTTAGCATCAGATGTTGGAAATGGAGAATTAAAAAGGCCAAATCCAATACAAGTTTTTTTCCATGATATTATACTTAAGTATTTCTTCATTGTATTAATATTTGCAATGAGTATGTATTATGGCTTAATATTTATACTGGTCTCATTAATCATTGATATGGTATTGATATCAGTAACTAAAAATAAAAGTACAATACGAGACTACCTCTTAAGATTAAGGGTAGTAAAAGCCGGAAATGGCTATTAAAATTATAAAATAGGAGGATTTATTATGTTTATGCCCGTGTTTTTAGCAGCTGACCCTGTTGTATGGGTCGTAGTAATTGCAATAATTGTCATTATACTAATTTATTTTGGTAGTAGAATTAAAATTGTTCCCCAAGCAACTGAATATATCGTTGAAAGAATGGGACAATATTACAAAACTTGGACTGCAGGTATTCACTTCTTATGGCCGTTCTTTGATAGAATTAAAAGAACATATAACGCTAGAGGACGAGTTACCGATGTTATTACACTTAAAGAACAAGTATTAGATTTCCCACCACAAGGAGTTATCACAAAAGATAATGTTACAATGCAAATTGATACTGTAGTATTCTTACAAATCACTGACGCAAAGCAATATGTTTATGGAGCTGAAAATCCTGGATCATTGATTGAACAATTGACAGCTACAACTCTTCGTAATATTATTGGGGAATTAGAATTAGACCAGACCCTTACATCAAGAGATTTAATCAACGAAAGAATGAGAAGAATCTTAGATGAAGCAACTGACCCTTGGGGTATTAAGATCAATCGAGTTGAACTTAAAAACATTATTCCACCAAAGGAAATCCGTGAAGCAATGGAAAAACAAATGCGTGCAGAACGTGAACGTAGAGAGTCCATTCTATTAGCTGAAGGTAGAAAAGCTGCTATCATGCTTGATGCTGAAGGTCAAAAAGAAGCTGCAATTAGAAAAGCTGAAGGTCAAAAAGAAGCTGCAATTAGAGAAGCTGAAGGTCGCGCACAAGCTATCTTGACTGTTCAAAAAGCAACCGCAACCGGAATTGAATTGATTAAAGCTGCAAAAGCAGATCATGCTGTGTTAACGCTTGAAGCATACAAAGCTATGGAAGTTATAGCTCAAGGTCAAGCAACTAAGATTATCATTCCTAGTGAATTGCAAGGCCTAGTTGGTCTAGCAACTGGATTAGTGGAATCTTTGAAAGACCCTAAAGCTAGCAAAAAATAAAAATAGAAATAAAAATAATCGGGCTCGAAATTGAGCCCGATATTTTTTTTGTTATGATAGATTGTTTAAATCCTTGGTCTTATCATTCTACAACACAAGAAATAAAGTAAATTAATTCTCTAAAATTCGCAATTTTTTGGTGTTCTAGGAAATGGTAGTACGTCTCTAATGTTATCTACTCCAGTAATATACATAACCATTCTTTCCAAACCTAATCCAAATCCAGCATGTTTACATCCACCATATTTTCTTAAATCCTTATACCACCATAAATCCTTATCATTAATTCCCATTTCTTTGATTCTTTTCTCAAGTTCATCTAATCGTTCTTCTCTTTGTGATCCACCTATTAATTCTCCGGCTTTTGGAACAAGAAGATCCATCGCGGCTACTGTTTGTTTGTCGTCATTCAATCTCATATAGAAGGCTTTGATATCTTTTGGCCAATCAATTATAAATACTGGTCCATCAAAATGTTTTGTGAGAAATTTTTCGTGTTCTGTAGCTAAATCTTCTCCTTGTGTTGGTGTATTTTCAAATTCATTAGAGCTTTGAAGCAATATATCAATTGCTTCCCTATGGGTAGCTACTTGAAATTTGCTTTTCAATAATTTAGAAAGTTTTTGTTTTAATCCCTTTTCAACAAATCGATCAAAGAAAATCATTTCTGATGGACAACGATCAAAAACATCTTGAATGATATATTTCAACATATCTTCCGCCAATTTCATGCTGTCTTGCAAATCTGCAAATGCTATTTCAGGTTCCACCATCCAAAATTCTGATGCATGTACCTTGGTATTTGAATTCTCTGCTCTAAATGTAGGTCCAAATGTATATACATCTTTAAATGCCAGCGCATAAGCTTCTGCTTGTAATTGACCACTAACACTTAAGTTGGCTTTTTTTGAGAAAAAATCTTTTGAATAATCTATTTCTTTTTTATGTTCTATATCCAAGGTCGTAACTTGGAACATTTCTCCAGCACCTTCTGCATCAGAGGATGTAATAATAGGGGCATGAACATAAATAAAGTTTCTGTCTTGGAAAAACTTATGAATAGCGTGTGACACTACAGATCGAACTCGAAATGTAGCATTAAATAGATTTGTTCTCACCCTTAAATGAGCGTTTTCTCTCAAAAACTCTCTCGTATGTCTTTTGGGTTGAATAGGATAATCTTCTAGACTGTCTCCTATTAAACTAATTTGACTAGCCTTCATTTCAAAAGGTTGTTTTGATTGAGGAGTTACAATGATTGATCCAGAAACTTCTATTGAAGACCCCACTCTATATTTAGCAACCTCTTTGTAATTTGACAATAATTCATTTTCATAAACTACTTGTAAGGTTTCAAAGCAAGTTCCATCGTGCAAATCAATAAAACCGAACGCTTTTTGATCGCGATTGTTTCTTACCCAACCTCTTAATGTAACTTCTTTATTCTCAAAATCTTGTGGTTTATTATACAAGCCTTTTATACTTATCATCATTGAAATTCCCCCTTTAAAATTGCTTTTCTTTGATTTTCAGGATAATGCTCTATTGCATATCTAAGCGTGGTTCTTGGTATTTTACTATAATTCACAAATAGATATTCCGTTAATAAATCTCTGTCTTTGTCTCCTAGATTTCTTAACATCCACCCATTAGCTTTGTGGATTAAATCATGTTTGTCTTGTAATAAACGATCCACGATATCAAGTGTAACACAAAGCTCATTCTGCTTTATTAAATAATTTGTAGCCACAATGCCAATTCTTTTAATCCATAAATCCTTGGATTCTGAAAACTCATATAACAGGCTATAATCTTGAATATTATATAAATATCTACCTAATATAGAATAAGCTGAGACATCAACTAAATCCCAATTATTTATATGTTCTAAATGTGACAAGTAAAAACTAACTATTTGTTCTTGAATGTCTAAATCTGCCTTTTTCATTTTATCATTTAAGATGATTAAACTCAACAATCGATATTCATGATACTTATGTGTGATTAATTTTACCAAATCAGCATCAGATATGTCTTTATACCACCTTTTTGAAACGTTTCTTAGGTCTGGGGTAGTTATGCCAATAAAATAATCGTGTTCTCCTTCTACATAGGGTTTATGATATCTTGATGATTCTACAGGTTTATCATGTTTATGTAGTCTTTTCAATTCTTTAAACATATTATCGCTCCTCGAAATAAAAAAATCGCCCTAAAAAGGACGATGTAATCGCGGTACCACCTTAATTCTGGAAAATCCAGCACTTAAAATCTTTAACGCAGATATACGGACAGGTCTACTGAATTCTTCTGTCTCTCACGGTGTTATTCAGATATGTTTTGTATAAGGCTTTCACCATCCCTTAATCGCTAGAACAAAATGAATATCTTACTTCTCCGGTCATCAATTTATTTTATTATATCACAAACTATTATTTTGTAAAGACGCTTATCTAAATAGAGTTGAAACTCCTTGATCGTCAATAATGTTAATGATTCCTTGTCCTAATAATTCAGCAACAGATAGTTGTACTATTTTACTGATTTTTTGGTCATCGGACAAATGAACAGTATTGGTGCAAATAACCTCTTCAATTGGTGCTTCATACAGTTTTTGAA
>CAZUQS010000009.1:0-16185 GCA_964622615.1 uncultured Candidatus Izemoplasmatales bacterium
ATATGCTCTAAGAACTCTAAAGAAAAATTTAAATCCCTTAAAATAGTGATGTAGGATAACCCTTGTTGCAATAATAATTGTGTATAAATTGGCGAAACAATAATCATATCATAGTATTTATTTGAATGGTCAAATCGGTATTCTAATATGGTAGTTTCCAATTCATTAAAATAAAAATCGATATCATTTTTTGATTTTGTTTTTAACATAATTTTAACAAAGTCATTCCATTTTGAATTTAAATTTAAACCAACATAATCTATTTTTAATACATTAGCATCAGAAGATGTAAGATTATATTTTGTTGTTGCTTTATGTAAGGCATCTAAATCAATATCAGACAAAGTCAAAGATTTGAATGTGTTTCTTAAAATGATCAAATCTAAGTCATCAGAATTTCCTACTCCTAGAACCAAAGCATCTAATGACGAGTGATTATTTGTGGAATTATGAATGATAAATTCTGTCAATTTTTTTCGATAGTTTTCCCATAACTTAAAACGATTCTTTTTGTCAAGATTCAGTATTTGATTAAATTGTTCGATATTATTCATAATAACACCTCAAATATAAATTTATACGTATAGAACTATTATAACTCATACAATTAAAATGCGTCTTTATTTCTGAAGAAATACAAAAAGAAAGTGTAAAAAGAAAGACGATTTCACACTGATATTTTGCGTGTTGATTATATTAAATTTTAAGAAATTATTTTTGCTATATTTATAGAGCACATTACTGTCTATCATTTATTATATATGATATAATAAAGCAAAATACTATGCTTATTTTTCGAAACAACCATTAATAATTAAGAAATAATAATTACATCAGGTGATTACACAAGTGTAATAGAAATCGGTTTACGCTTTGTGCGAACATATAATTTTTTAAAAATACGGTATAGGAGGATGGAAATGAAGTATTTTACTACTTTTATCACTTTTTTACTAATTTATCTGCTTTTAGCGGGTTTTTTAATTGAAGAAGTGATCCTAGGAATCGTTGTAAGTGCAGTTTTAACATTTATTTTAAGTAAATATCTTGATTATTCAATTGATATTACTTTTCCAGTTAAATTGTTAAAATTTGTATTTATATATATTCCTGTATTTATCTGGAAACTCGTTTTAGCAAATCTCGATGTTGCAAGAAGAGTTCTCAGTCCTAAAATTCCTTTAAATCCAGGAATTGTAAAAGTTAAAACGGATTTAAAAGGCGATTTGGGTAAACTAACATTAGCAAACTCAATTACATTGACACCAGGTACTTTGTCAATTGATGTTGATGATGAGCATATTTATGTTCATACTTTGGATGTTAAAGGTGTTGGAGAGGTTGAACAAAGCAAGAAAATTGCTGGACTTTTTGAAAAAATATTAGGAGGTATCTTTAAATGATTGAATTGATGGATATCGTTGTTTTTTCATTAATGGGCGTAGGAATCTTATTTACGTTAGTAAGAATGATTATTGGTCCGAAATTAAGTGATAGAGTTGTTTCATTGGATACGTTTAATATGATAATTATAGGGGTGATTGCAGTATTGGCTTCTGTTTTTGAAAGCAATTTGTATCTTGATATTGTTATTATTTATGCAATTTTAGCGTTCTTAGAAACAATTGTATTCTCTAGATATTTGGAGGGTAAAAAAGATGGAAATAGTTAGTTATATCTTTATGACCATAGGTGGATTATTCTTCTTATTGGGTGGACTAGGTGTCTTGAGAATGCCGGATACATTTAACCGAATTCAAGCAGGAACGAAAGCAACGACATTAGGCGCTTTCTCAGTGCTTATCGGTGTTGCATTCGCAAACCCAAGTTGGACTGCAAAAATTATTATTATCATTGTTTTTATAATTATCTCTAATCCAATTGGGTCAAGTGTAATTGCAAAAGCAACATATAATTCTAAAAATATTCCTGATAATTTAGTGCAGGATGATTTTAAAGAAAGAGGTGGCAAACATGACAGCGTATGATATCATCTCTTTAATAATAGGCGTTTTATTATTAGTGATTGCTTTTTTAGCAATTAATTCAAAAAAACTAATAAGATCAGTTATATATTTATCGGCTTTAAGCATGTTAGCCGTAGTTTCTTTTGTTTTATTAAAAGCTCCAGATGTTGCAATTACGGAAGCTGTTATTGGTAGTGGACTAGTAACTGCTCTTTTCGTTTTTACATTACTAGCAATTAAAAGGAGGGAAACTAGATGAAAAATATATTTGGACTATTGATTTCTTTATTGCTAGGTGTATTTATTATCTTAGCATTAGATTCAAGTGTTTCTTTCCCAGAATTTGGAAGTGCTGTAATTAGTGATAGAGTATCTGATAATTACTTAGATGAAGATAATATAGAAGATGTTGGATCTGCAAATATTGTAACCGCAATTGTAGTTGGGTACCGTGGATTTGATACATTAGGTGAAGTAACTGTTTTATTTGTAAGTGCTTTAGGAGTTGCATTAGTATTGGGCAGTTCTAAAAAACAAGCACGTATGGATTTGAAATTTAAACCAAACTTTATGCTTCGAATCGGATCAAAAGTATTATTTGGAATTATTTTAATGACAAGTATATACATTATATTCCATGGTCATCTGACACCAGGTGGTGGATTCCCAGGAGGAGCAATTATTGCTAGTGCAATATTGTTAATGTATTTAGCAGATGATAAATTTAGAAGTAACGTCAAAGGATTTAAGATATTAGAAGGAGTTGCAGGAAGTCTATTTGTTGTAATTGGTCTATTAGGACTTGTTGTTGCATCATACTTTTTACAAAACTTCTTACCTGTTGGCACTGTAGGAAACCTACTTAGTGCTGGTATTATTCCAATAATTTATGTGTTAATTGGATTAAAAGTAGGTAGTGAAATATCTGGAATTGTAGATAACTTCTTAACTGAGGAGGAATCATTATGATACAATATGCAGCGATAATTTTGTTTGTATTTGGTCTTTATGGGTTATTTACAAATAAAAATGTAATTAAGATGATTGTCTCTCTAAATATTATGGAGTTGGGATTAAATATATTTATAATCAGTATTGGATTTGTTTATGATGGTATAGCACCAATCATCACTAGTACAAGTGGAAGTGGATTACTTTACGTTGATCCATTACCTCAAGCATTGGTTTTGACAGCTATTGTTATTGGTGTTGGGACAACTGCATTAGCATTAGCAGTTGCTAAATCAATTCATAATAAATACAACACTTTAGACTTAGGTGAATTGGAGGACATACTATGAGTGCAATTCTTTTAGTAGCCATACCATTATTGGTAGCGTTCCTTTCGATTTTGTTTAAGAAGATATCTCCATATTTATTGCTGGGTGTAACACTGTTCAATATTGTGTTATTACTGGTATTATCTGATGGGTTTGTTGTCATTGGGGGATTTAATCAACCAATGGGTATCAATCTTTTATTAGACATGTATTCTAGGTTGGGGTTATTGTTGATTAACGTTTTAGTGTTTGTAATTGCTATATTAAATCTTAAGAAATATGAAAAATATTCAAGTATTTTATTGATTGCAGTAGCGGGGCTAAATGGATTAATTCTAACCAATGACTTATTTAATTTATTTGTGTTCTTGGAAATTTCAGGAATAGCAGCATATTTGATTACGACATCAAATAAAAAACCAGTTGGAACATTCCATTATTTGGTTTTAGGTGTTGTAGGTAGTAGTTTATTCTTGTTTGGAGTGATTATTCTATATTCTATGTTTGGAACATTGAATATGGTTGGAATGATACAAGAAATTCAAGCAACGAATAACTATAAAGAGTTAATATTGCCATTTATACTAATGTTTATTGGGTTAGGTGTTGAAGCGAAATTATTACCATTTAACTCATGGGCAAAAGGTGTTTTAGGCAAGTCAAATACATTATCGGGACCAATGATTGCTGGAGTTTATGCTGGAGCAATGGGATTTGTTTTAGGAAGATTAATTACGAATCTATTTATGTTTGAAGGTACACTTCTTACTGTTGTAATTGTTATCTTAGCTGTTGGTATTGTAATGGGTGATGCTATGGCGTTTGCTTCGAATAAAGTTCGAGAGATATTATTGTTTAGCAGTATTGCTCAAGCAAGTATCGTTGCTTTATTATTTGTAAATGGTGTCGTTATATGGGCTGTTTATTTAATTATTGCTAATGCTTTAAGCAAAACAGTAATGTTCTTAGTTATAAACAAAGCAACAAAAGATGTTGGATCAGATAATGTTGACAAACTAAAAGGATTATTTTCGAATAATGTTGTAGTTGGTGTTGCATTTACTTTGGTAACGTTGAGTGTTATGGGGTTACCATTACTAGTTGGATTTGTTGTGAAGTTAAACTTCTTAACTGTTCTTGCGGCTAACAATCAAATTTGGTTGATAGCAGTAATCTTAGTTGCGGCGATTGTTGAAGGTATTTATTTTGTTCGATTGTTAGTGAAATTATGGTACCCAGATGGCAACGAGATTGATGTTAAATATAACGTATCATTCAAAGTTGTTTTTGTAATCATTGCATTAGCATTATTGTCATTCGGTACTTATTCAACACCTTTAAAAGAATTGGATAATTCAGTTGATACTGTAATGGAGGTGGTTGATAATGGCTAGTATAGAATATTTAATTTTGTTCCTTGTTGGAGCGGCATTATTAGCATACTTGCTCAGCAAGTTCAATAAGACTGCGGCTTCCATATTTACAATATTCGCTACAATGTTTGTGTTTGCATCCTTAGCTGGTTACGGATTCGGTATGAATCTTGTTGAAACAGTTAATGTGTTGCCTGGATTTACATTTGCACAAACATATCTTGGGTTTTATTTTGTTATTATTATAGTTTTTGTATATTTAATGGTAAGTTTTTTCCATCCGTATTATATCGATACCTATAAATATAAAGATTCATATAACTTCTTATTTTTGCTTAGTTTAGCAGGAATCATAGGAGCGTTTTACACAAATAACTTTTTACAATTGTTTTTCTTCTTTGAATTGATTATCTGGACAACGATGTTCTTGATACCTCTAGGAAAAAGTAGAGAAGCAGCTGTTACATATTTTGGATTTAGCGTTGCAGGAAGTATGTCAATGTTACTAGGAATATTTATGATTTTCCAACAATCTGGAACATTTGATATTTCTGCTGGATTGGCCGGAATAAGTGGAACAAATGCAATATTTGTATTTGCTTTATTCTTAATCGCTTCGTTTTCAAAACTTGGAGCGTTCCCGCTGCACATTTGGTTACCAATTGCTCATGGGAATGCACCACATCCTTTCTCTCCGGTATTATCTGGAGCGTTAGTAAAACTTGGAGCATTTATTGGAGTGTTAGCATTAGTTCGAATCGCTCCAGCAACAGGATTATTTACCACAATTAATTTACCAATTGGTCAATATATTGTTGCAGTTTTAGGTGCTATGTCTATTGTCTTTGGTACGCTGATGGCGATCAAGGAAGATGATGCAAAAAAATTATTAGCATATTCTTCAATGAGTCATGGTGGATATATTCTAGTAGCATTTAGTTTATTAGATTCAATTGCTCTAGCTGGTGGTTTTTATCACATACTAGCTCATGCACTTGCGAGTGCTGGAGCATTCATGGCAATAGCGGCCGTAGCCAGAGCTACAGGAACAACTAAGATGAAAGAATTGGGTGGTATGATTCATAAAATGCCTATCACATATTTAGCATATTTAGTTGCAATTATATCAATGGCTGGTATTCCTCCTATGGGGGGATTCATTTCCAAATGGTTGATATTCCAAGCTGTTATTGATAAAGGATTGATATTTATTGCTGTTGCAGTATTCTTTGGTTCGATAGGGTCTTTCTTATATGTATTTAGACCTTTGGCTGCGTTATTCTTGGGCCAAGAATTAACAGAATACAAGAAAGTAAAGGAAGCACCAATCTTAATGCTTATCCCTACATTTATTATTATGGGATTAAATGTTTATACAGGAGTTTTCCCTGCTGGAATCTTAAAGTTCATAAATAATATTATTTCAGAACTAGGGTTTGTACCGATTACGATAACTACATTTGAAATCACCGGGTATAATGGAATATTAAATCCTGCGGTGATATCATTGGTTTTCGGTGTGGGTATATTAGTAGCATTTATTATATTTATCCTTTTAAAGAAATCAAAAAAAGTTACGCTTATGGATACTTATACAGCTGCAAACTTTGTACACGATGAACACTTATTACATTACACAACAGATTTCTATGCTCCATTAGAAAGACTTTACGAGAAACAATCTAATTGGATGACGAAGTTCTATAAAGCATTAGCTCAAAAAGTAAAAGATATAGGTAAGTTAGGCAAGTATCTATTTATGTCTAGAAGTATTGGAACGACGGTGTTATGGATTATTGGAATTATAATCTTGCTATTGTGGGGTGAAGTTCTATGATTTTAAATTTATTAGTTGGATTGGGAGTTGCTTTATTCGGATTTGTTTTACAAACTGGATTAGCAGGATTTAATCGTAAAATTATTGGTAGATTGCAAAAAAGACATGGACCAAAATGGTACCAAGAATATTTGGATATTTTCAAATTGCTTAGTAAGAAAAGTATTAGTCATGGCTGGATATTTGATTTCGGCGTTATCATGGCTTTAGGTGGAATCATAGGAACAGCTATGTTTATGCCACTTACATCTACATTCTTAGCATTTGAAAATTATGATAATTTCTTTATCTTTGTATATTTACTTGCAGTAGGTATGTTAGGTATGGCAATGAGTGCGAGTGGTTCAGGAAATCCTTGGGCTAGTATTGGCGTTATGAGAGCACTCACAACAATGCTTGCATATGAAGTTCCGTTTATGATTGTTGTCTTAACAATAATAAAAATATCTGGGACAAGCTCGGTTGCTGGCATACAATTATTCCAACAAGCAGCAGGGAATAATTGGTTTATCATCGCCTTACCGCTAGGTGGAATTGTAGCTGTGTTGGCGTTAATGGGTATGTTGGGTAAAAAACCATTTGAAACCTATATAGCACCTGCAGAAATCGCTTCAGGACCAATGGTTGAGTATGGCGGGAAACAATTAGGAATGTTATTCATTCTACATGAAATTTCAGTATTTATTGAAGTGAGTTTATTTGTCCATCTATTCTTAGGTGGAGCTACAAATATATTCATATTTATAGTGAAGTACGCTGCAGTATATACATTTGTGAATTTAATTTCAAATGTAAATGGTCGTTTTAAAATTGATCAAGTAGTTAAATTCTTCTATAAATGGCCTTTATTAATGGCGGTTACTCAAGCTGTAGTCGCAATCTATTTTGGATGGGTGATATAATATGAAAAGCACAAAATTTACACCAGTCACAAAGCTATCAAAAGAAGAAGTAGATCGTAAATGGTGGGAAATAGGGGATTTCTTTAGAAGAAACTCTTTATGGATGCTAATGTATTGTACAGGTTGCTGTGCAATTGAGCTTCCACCAGCAATGACGTCTGCTTATGATATGGAACGTCTTGGAATGGGGCCAATGGCAACACCAAGACAAGCTGATATTTTATTAGTATCAGGATATTTATCGTTAAAAACATTAAGAAGATTGATTTATACTTACGAACAAATGAGTGAGCCAAGATTTGTAGTTGCTTTAGGGTCTTGCCCAATTAACGGTGGTATTTATCACGATTCACATGCAGTTATTAATCAATTAGATCAATATATTCCTGTAGATGTATACGTAGCTGGCTGTATGCCTAATACGGAATCTGTGATGAATGGGTTTGTTGATTTGATGATAAAAATTAAGAATAAAACAGCAGTTGGTTGGAAGAATTATCATAAGAATTTTGAATGGTATAAAGAAAATCAACTAAATTCACTTGGGGAGGTGGTTGTTCATGATGAATTCCACCAATAATCTAGATTTTGTAAAGGAATTTGTAAACAGTAAAGTTCAAGTACTAAAAACAGAATCGGTTGATAAACAACAACTTGCTTTTGAAGTAAATCAAAATGATGTACATTTGTTGTTATCATCTTTAAAAAGTGCTGGGTGGATTCAAATGTCCTACCTAAGTGCTATTGATTGGATCGAAGAAAATAAATTTGAGATGGTTTACGTGTTATTCAATTGGGATAAACCAGTATACATTCAAGTCAGAGCTAAAATTGATAGAGAGAACCCTGTAATGGATTCAATTTTACCTATTTTTCCCGGTGCGAAGTACTATGAAAGAGAAGTACATGAATTTTTCGGTATTGCTTTTCCTGGAAATCCTGATTATAAAAAGCAACTAATTTTAGAAGGTTGGGATGACATCCCACCAATGAGAAAAGATTTTGATCCTAAAGTCTATAGTGATAGAAAGTTTCCAAAAAGGGAATATCCACAAGATTTTTCTGTAACAGATCCAAAGAATAATAGTAAAGCTAAAAGAGAAGCAAGAGAAGTTAGAGCTACGTCACTCAGAGGAGGTAAAAAACAATGAAACAAATGAAATTGTTTTTAGGGCCTCAACATCCTGGAATGCACGGAAATGCTTCAGTACATATGTTTGTAGATGGCGATATTATTAAAAAATCATATTTATTGCCAGGAATGTTACATCGTGGTTTTGAAAAACAAATGGAACGAAAACTATGGGTCCAAAATATTAGTTTGATTCCACGTGTTTGTGTTCCAGAACCAGATATAAACGAAATGGCATTTGCTCAAGGAGTTGAAAAATTATTAAATTTAGAAGTTCCTGAAAGAGCACACTGGATTCGAATGATTATTTTAGAAATGGCTAGAATTTCTTCTCATTTAATGTCATATGGAGGTCTTGGTGGACCTACTGGTAACTATACAATAATGTATCACGCTCATGCCGATAGAAATAGTATGCTTGATATTTTTGAAAAAATCACTGGAGCTAGAGTGTATCATCAGTATATAGTTATTGGTGGTGTTAGACAGGATTTACCAAAAGGCATTGAAAAAGATCTTCACGAATTTATGGATAGTTTAGAATCTAGAATTGAAGAATATCGTGATTTGGGTGTGAATAACCCAAGTATTATTGTACGGGTTAAAGATACTATTATGTTACCAGAAGAAGTTGTATGGGAACTTGGAGTTACTGGTATTGGAATGAGATCCGCGGTAAATAAACCTTATGATCTTCGTAAAGTTCTACCTTATGCAAGATATGATCAAGTTGAATTTGATGTACCTGTTTCAGATTATAGTGATGCAAGAAGTAGACTTGATATTAAACTGAAAGAATTGATTCAATCAATCAGAATTATCAGGCAGTGTTTTGAAAAAATGCCTGAAGGTCCAGTTAGGGTAAAACCTGGTAGAGGTCAATCAATGAGATGGACAGTTCCAAAAGGATATGCATATAGTCCAGTTGAGTCTAGTAGAGGCGAATTTGGATATTATGTGGTTTCTAATGGAGGAACACATCCTTATCGTGTAGGAGTGCGTGGAGCTAGTTATCCACAAGGATTATTAGGTATAGAAAAATATTTACCTGGTACTAGAATAGATGATGCTGCCCTTTGGGTAGATACTATGGGAGTTTGTTCTCCTGAAATAGATCGATAGGAGGAGAGATTATGGACAATGAAAAGAAATATCCAAAAGCTAGTATTTTTAAACCTTTAAGACATTTTAAATATCTCTTTAAGAAACCTGTGACTCATCCAATGAAAACAATCTTCACTAAGAAAAATGCTAGTTATTTAAATGATAATCGTTTGATTAGAATTAAATCTCGACTAGATTCTGCGCCAAGAACAGCCCCTGATAATTTAAGAGGGTTTCATGTAAATGATTGGGAAAAATGTATTGGTTGTGGAACTTGTGGTGAAATTTGCCCTACAGAAGCTATTACAATGGTGGAGAGAACAGATTTACCATTAGTCGCAGGACAACTTCAACAACGACCAGTAATTGATTATGGAAGGTGTTGTTTCTGTGCATTATGTGTTGATACTTGTACAACGGAATCATTAAAAATGAGTAAAGAGTATATTTTTTCAGATTCAAACCCGGACAGTTTTATATTAATGCCAGTTGCACAATGGCAAGGCGAAGATGTTGAATTAGGGTATGTTAAAAATGAAACGACTGACTTATTGGACTTAGAAAGAATTAAGATGGAACATGTAGAACCTAAGGATCGTCTTAATAGCTATATTGAAGTAGTAAGAGGATATTCAAAAGAATATGCAAGACAAGAAGCTGCGAGATGTGTGGAATGTGGTGTTTGTACAACATCATGTCCAGTTCAAATGAATATTCCACAATATATAAAAGCCATTTGGGAAGATGATATTGAAGGAGCATTAAGACAAGTATATGAAACAAATCCTTTACCTGGAGTATGTGGTAGAGTTTGCACGCACAATTGTGAAACTTCTTGTGCGATTGCAGTAAGAGGGGAAGCAATTGCAATTCGTTGGTTAAAACGTTATATTATAGATAGCGCTCCTGATGATATGTATAAGAAGATTTTCTTAGAACCAGTTTCTGAAGTAATCAATGGGAAAATCGCCATAGCTGGTTCTGGGCCTGCCAGTCTTAGTGTCGCATATTACCTGAGAGGTTTGGGTTATAAAGTTGATGTTTTTGAAGAGAAATCAAGAGCAGGTGGAGTTATGAGTTATGGAGCTCCTGAATATAGAATTCCTGATTATGCCGTTAAAAAAGACATTAATTTTATAAAAGAAATGGGAGTAAATATTAAGACTAATGTTCGCGTTGGTAAAGATATAACTTTCGATGAATTAAAGAAAAATTATGATGTAGTATTTCTAGGTACTGGTTTCTTTAAGGCAAAATTATTAAATATACCAGGATCTGATCACCCTGAAATTATGGGAGCTATGGATTTCTTACCACTTACAAGAGACTTTGCAAGAGGCGACTTAAAACTTAAAGATATGAATATTAAAGAGTCTGCTATCGTTGTTGGTGGAGGAGATGTTGCATTTGATGTTGCTAGAAACTTAATACGATTACAAACGTTGAAGTATGGTAAAGCAGATGTAAAACTAACATCTCTAGAAAGTCTAGATATTCTACCAGCTAGTGATGATGAATATATTGAAGGAAAAGAAGAAGGAATTCAATTCTTCTTTGGAAACGGTCCACAAGAAGTCATTATAAAAGATGGAGAAATTAAAGGATTAAAAGTTTGGGAATGTACTAGAGTTTATGATGAGAATGGTAAATTTAGCCCTGAGTTTGATAAGAAAAAAGAAACAATATTAAAGGGTCATCAATTATTCTTCTCTATTGGACAAGCTCCAGACTTTGATTATTTACCAGAAGACTTACAAAAAGTAATAACAATTGAACATGGTAAAATTAAAGCAAGTGAAACTGGGCAAGTTGAAGGTGCTAACTGGCTATTTGTTGGTGGAGATATCTTTAGAGGTCCAGATATTATTACAGCTGTAGCAGATGGACACAGAGCAGCAGTTGCTATAGATGATTATCTATATAGCAAAGCAAAGAAGAAAGAAACTACAGAGTACATGAATGAAGTGAGGAAAGCAATTAAGCTTAACACTCCTGACTTAGCATTAAAGCCGCAAAGAAAAAGAACAGTTTAATTATAAAAAAGCATTTGTGAATTTCATAAATGCTTTTTTTTTGCGTATTAATTGATATATTATCTTCTAGTGATATAATTAAAGTGTGAGGTGATAGATATGAATATTTATGATATAAAAGTAGAAAAGATGAATGGAGAAACCATTCTACTAAACGAGTTTAAAGGAAAAACATTATTGATAGTAAACACTGCTAGCAAGTGTGGCTTTACAAAACAATTTGCTGGGTTAGAAAATCTGTACAAAACATATAAAGACAAAGATTTTATTATTCTAGGATTTCCATGCAATCAATTTTTAAGACAAGATCCAGGCACGAATGATGAAATATTAGGTTTTTGTCAATTAAACTTCGGAGTAACATTTCCAATGTTTAGTAAAATAAATGTAAACGGAAAAAATCGTAGTGAATTTTACCAGCATTTGATTGAAAACTCTCCTGTTAAACAAGGAGATAAAATTAAGTGGAACTTTGAAAAATTCTTAATCAATAAAGAAGGAGTAATAATAAACCGATTCCCATCAAAAGTAACTCCGGGAGAAATAAGAATGAATATTGAGGAAATATTATAAAAATTAACAAACAAGCCTTCATGTTGAGGGCTTGTATTATTTTTTGCAAAAAAATTGTAAAGGGTTATGGATATTTTTTTGAAGTTCAAGATTCTCAATTATTTTATATGATATAATATAATTGAGAAATACATATATTTTAAATATAAGACAAATATTTTAGGAGAATTCATATGAAAATTACAAGAAAAATATTTTGGGATTTAGCAATATTTATGATGTTTTTTGGTCTCATCGTTGGGGCGTTGTTTATTCCGTTTTCACTGTTGCTTGGTATTGCTAAAGAGGAAGTTTTAAATGCATTATTTATATTGTCTTGTCTATCTGCTGGGTTAGTAGTGGGACTTTTTAATTATTATCTTGCAAAAAAACTCGTTGGAAAGAAATTGAAAACGTTATCTCAATCTATGCAAAAAGCTATTAAACATATTGAAGACAAAGACTATGACAATGATGATGTCAATTGTTTAAATGAGTGCTTAATAGAAGTTGATTCCGATGATGAGATTGGCGAATCAAGTGATTCATTTAACAAACTAATTAAGTCATTCTTAACTTCTCAACAAAATGAAAAATCGATAAGAGAATTCACAAAGATTTTTACAACAGAATTAGACTATAAAAAATTATCAAATAAAGCTTTAGTACATTTAATTCGATATTCAAATGCTAGTGCTGGCATGGTTGTCATTGATCAAGGGGGTTATCTTGAGGTAGCGAGTTCATATTTAATAAAAGATACAAAATCTATCATTGATGGAGAAATAATTAAAGAAAGCTTTGAATCAAAAATTCCTATTGAGATAGAGCTAAATGATACGATTAAAATTGATGGAGGAGTTGTAAGTTTTATTCCTAAAGTGATTTTAACGATTCCACTAATTTACAATGATAATATAATTGGTGTTATTTTAATAGCTAGCGCAACTAACATCAGTTCAGAATTGAAAAATAACTTAATTACATATAGCCATGGGTTAGCATTAGGAATGAATAATGCATTAATTCATCAAAAAATACAAAAATTAGCAGTATACGACTCATTAACAAAAGTATATAACCGTAGATTTGGAATGCAACGATTGAATGAAGAATTGGCTAGAGCATTGAGAAGCGAATACCCATTTGGGTTAATGATGATTGATATCGACAAATTCAAATCCGTGAATGATACTTACGGACATTTAGTTGGTGATTTGGTTCTAATCAATCTTTGTCGATTAATTCAAGAAAGCATAAGAGAAGGGGATATATTAGTTCGATTTGGTGGAGAAGAATTCTTAGTAATTGTGCCAGGCGCATCTCTTAGAACAACTGTTGACTTAGCTGAAAAAATAAGAAGAACAGTCGAAGAGAATGTTGTTCATAACCTCGATCAAGAACTACGTATCACTATAAGCGCGGGTGTATCTGCATATCCTGATAATAAAGCCCTTAACATTGAAAACTTAATTAAATTCGCTGATGACAATTTGTATAAAGCAAAAGAATCAGGGAGAAACAGAGTTGAGTTCACAGAACCAAAATAACTATAATTATTTATCTAAATATGAAGTAATAAAAAACACTTAAAATTTTAAGTGTTTTTTTATGTTATTTTTGAACTGCTATAGCATCAATTTCAATTAATACATCTAAAGGTAGTCGTCTTACTTCCACAGCAAATCTAGCTGGTTTATGATTACCAAAAAACTCAGCATACACACTATTCATGTCTTTAAACATATTCAAATCTTGTAGAAAGACTCCACATTTCACAATATCTTCTTTTTCTAGGCCCGCAGCCTTAACAATAGCTAATACATTTTTAAGACTTTGTAAGGTTTGGGATTGAATTGTACTACCAGCTGGTTTCATAGTGTCAGGAATATAAGGAATTTGACCTGATACATATAACGTGTCTTTTACAAGTATGCCTTGACTATATGGTCCAACAGCTGCTGGAGCATTATTTGTTGAAATAATCTTCATAATTATATTCTCCTTTATTGGTTTAGCTACCAGCAATTGTCATTTTATTAAACTTGACAATTCTTGGAGTGATAATATTATTGGATTGAACCCGCTCTTTTGAAAAGAACATCTCTTTTTGAGCATCCTTAATATTTGCAGAAACGGTACCAAGCGTTACTGGAATACTTTTTTTGCCATCATGATATATACCTAGACGGAATTCTCCACCGAAGAAGCCAGTCATAGGGTCCATTTGGAATGCACTAAAAGAAATCACTTCAAGATAAGGGGCTTTACGCAATTCATTTTCTTGCATAGAGCCTTCGTGAATTTCTATATTTTGAAGATTACCTGATACAGGTAAATCAAAGTAGTATGCAAAACGATTCGTAGCGATGATGTTTTTTATAATACCTTTATCTAAGACGACAACATCTTTTAGAAACACACCTTCATCGTCATAGAAACGGCTTCTCACAGAATTCGGTATTACTGCTTTTAGATTGATAGAAACAGTATCACCTAATATATCTTCACCTTGAATATTATCACCAATATTATTATCATGTAAATGTTGGAATTTCATGGATGCACTTGTTTGTGCAAGATAGTAATCCCAAAATTCATTCATAGATTTTCCTCTTATAATAACAGGAATATCTTTCACATTAGGCAGCGGAATAGCTTTCGCTCTTAATGATGTGTACTCTAATTGTTCTTTTATAGTTTCTTTTATAAAATCGCGATCAAAATCATTAAAATTAACAATATCAAATAATTCGATTGCTTCCGTTTCACCATTTTCTTCAGTAATCAATTCTAACATACCAAAATAGGATTCAAAAGAAACATCAATGCCATTACTATTTAAAATTTGGTGCATTCTCTTATCAATGAAAAATTCCGTTGAATTCACAAAAGCAGAAGAGTGTTTCTCCTCTTCATATAACTCTTTTACAAGTTCACTTATGGTTTCAACAATATCTCCATCTTGGAATTGACTTTCTAGTTTGGGAGTTTTTTTCTTAGTGGGGGTTGGTAAAGTATAGAAATCATTTTTAACAAAAGAAGCAGATAAAATTGATTGATCTATTTTCTCACTAATTTGACTTTCATCATCAGTAGGATTAATTTTTATTGTACTAGAACCTTTATATTTCTTTTCATCAGCTTCAAAATTTTTGTAAACAGTCAGCATGATGTTTTCTACATCCTTTGCTCGATTCATTTGAAGTTTATCTTTAATGAAAAACAATTCTGTCGAATGAATAGTAGTACTATTTATTCTCCATTCGTCAACACTAGTATGATTCTTTAAAATTTGAATTATATGATTCATTAACTTAACCTCCCAATAGCTTTAATATATGAGCCGCCTGTAGATGTTTTTACCCATTCTTTATGTCCTTTACCACACGCTCCAGTACCGCTTAACTCTACTTTACTATTAGCAACCATCGAAATGGATTTTAATAAGTCTGGAACATAGCCCGTTAACGTTACTGGACTGATTACCTTTCCTGTGAACTTTCCATCAATGATTTCTTTACCTTTTGCAATTACACATTGAATACCCCAGTTTTTTGGGTCTTCCATTCCACTAAAAAATCCTTCAAGCAAATATCCATTTTTTGTTGTTTTAATCATTTCTTCTAATGTTTGATCTCCACTTTCAAAGAATGTATTGGTCATTCTAGCATATGCTTTTCTTTCAAAGCTCTCTCTACGACCATTGCCAGTAGGTTTTGTTCCTAATTGTAATGCACTTAGTAAGTCACTTATTCCAGATTTAAGTATTCCGTTGTCGATTACCAATGTATCCGTTCCTAAAGTTCCTTCATCATCAAATAAATATGTTCCAACTTCTGTTTCACTTAGAGCACCGTCACGCATATTCAATATTTCAGATGCTACATATTTATTAATGTATTCTTCACCCTTAGCTCTGTTTTTAACAAACATATCCATTTCTACACCGTGTCCAAAAGCTTCGTGGGCAATTAAACCACTTACTGATGGATCACAAATAAT
>CAZUQS010000010.1:0-15915 GCA_964622615.1 uncultured Candidatus Izemoplasmatales bacterium
TGGATTTTTCAGAAGTACCAGTATTGATTGGAGCGTTTGCATATGGTCCGATGGCTGGTGTAGTGATTGAAGCGGTAAAGATTTTAGTAAAGACCGCAATCACTGGTTCCACAACAGGTGGAATTGGTGAACTGGCAAATTTCTTAATTGGAATTTCATTGGTAGTCCCTGCAAGTTTCATTTACATGCGCAGAAAAACGAAAAAGACAGCAGTTCTTGGTCTTGGAGTTGGAGTCATTGTCATGGTTGTTGTTGGAACACTTTTAAATGCGTTTGTGTTATTACCAGTTTATGCACTTGTGTATTCAACACCTGAAAACATCGTCACAGTGAGTGACTTCGTCTTTTTTGGTAGTTTGGTTAATCCGTTGGTGACAAACCTAACATCTTTTTTGATGTTTGCTGTGGCACCATTTAACTTAGTAAAAGGAATTTTCACTAGTGTGATTGTAGTTTTAATTTATAAACAAGTTTCCGGTTTGTTAAAAGCGGAAGACAGTGAATCTGTTTAGTGAGTTAGGAATTTAGGGTTATCTTCGTAATATTTAAGAAATGATTTATAATACAAAAAAGAAGTTCTGCTCAAAAATGAGAGAACTTCTTTATATTTTCTAACAGAAAGTTAAACTAGATATCCTTCTTAATCTATTAAAGATATCCTTTTCTTAATCTCTGGATGAATATCCAAAGTTTGTTGTCGATTAATATCTTCAAAATAATACTTAAAATAATTTTGGTTATTTCGATTACCATATGAAGCATAACTTATAGATTCCACAACACTAACTGGTACAATATTGATATCATTGGAAAAGGAATACACTTTTCTTAGGCGAACTCGAGATCCTTTAGATTTATCTGTTGTATATTTTAGAACAGTTTTATTTTTTTTGTTGACAATTTTATAGTTTTCAAGAGTATCAAACTCTATCCAGAAAATGAATTTACAATAGAGTTCACGTATTTCATTTGGATTAACAACCTCAAATGTTTTATTATATTTAGAGTTATAGACAAACGCTATTTTTTCTGATAAATAGATTTCTTCATGTTTTAATCTATTATATATATAATAAAAAGTGTTAAACGTCAATGCATTTTGATGCATATAGAAGTAGGTTTTTGGTTTGCCAAAAAGATTTAGTAAACCAATAACTAGCGAAGCTATAGTTAGCGAACCAAATACACTTAAGAAGGATACAAAAAAAGTTTGATAAGCAGGATCACCATAGTATATGTAACTACCATTCGTTTCCAATGGAGTTTCTGTTAGATACATCGCAAAAAATATGATAAAGATGGGCAAAAAGCAAACCACTAAAATCAAAAATATTAACGCTACTATAAAGTTCTTTCTTTTTACATTGCAAGAAGAAAGGTTGGAATAATCAAAACCGAGTTCTGTTAATTTCATAAAATCACCTCTATTACCTATTATTTTAACAAATAACCAGTTTTTTTGAAATCATATTCATAAAAGTTTTATTTAATGGTAAAATAATTGTATATTATATTTAAAAAGGCGTGAAATTTATGAATACAATAAAGATTGACAAATACTTTAGAGGAATGGTTGCTAACAGGGGATTAAGTGGTATTGAAACTGAAAATACTATTTTTTCTTTTTTAGCAGCTTCAAATAGATCATATTTTGGAATCAGTTGTGATTTGAATATTTCCAAGGATTCCACAATTATTGTAACATTGGATGATACATTATTAAGATTAGGGTTACTTAATTTATATATCCCAAGTTTTACTTATGATGAGTTACGTAAGTTTTCTTTGGTGGATCGAAAAACTTCGAATTTAGATGCAAATATTTATATACCTAAATTAGCAGATTTTCTTTCAATATGTAAAGTGTATCGCAAGGTTGCATTTATCAATCTTGATAAAATTGCTAAAATCGAACAAGTTGATAGAATTGTAGAAGAAGTAGAAACATTGCATGATATAAAAAGAACATCGCTCATAACGAGTAATAAGAAACATATTGCTCACTTATTAAAAAAAGTGGAGAAGAAGTATCTCTTTTTAGTTATTAATAAAAGTTCAGATGAAGCGTTTGAGTATTGTAAGAATCATGGTATAAATGTTCATGTGACCCATGGTACTGTTTCGAAGGAGTTCATCAAGAATATGCATTTATATGGTCTTAAAGTTAGTACGGGAACTGTAAATGACAAGGAACAAGCAGAAAAATTAATTAAATACGATATTGATTATATATTTACGGATATTTTAGAATGAAAATATTGGTCATTGGCGCATGTAACATTGATATCATTGGAAAGACTAATCGCAAGTTAATTCAATATGAATCGAATATCGGTGAAGTAAAAATAGCACTAGGGGGAGTTGCGAAGAATATTGCAACAGATTTACATTTCCTAAATGCTGATGTTCACTTTCTTACACTGATTGGAAATGATCATTTTGCACAGCTACAAGAACAAGAGTTAAATGGATTAGGTTTAAATTATGCCAATTCTTTTTTCAAACCAGTTGCTTCTTCAATGTACTTAGCAATTAACGGTCATGATGGGGACTTGGATGTAGCTGTCAATGATATGCGACCTTTTGAGAATTTGACAAAAGAAGATTTTAAACCATTGCATCAGTTTATAGAAGAGTTTGACGTGTTGGTTTTCGATACCAACTTATCAGAAGATACAATATGTTATTTGATTGAAACGTACCAACACAAACAAATATTTGTTGACGGAGTATCTCAATCCAAAGTATTAAGAATTGAGAAAGTTCTAAATCATATTGATTTATTGAAAATCAATCAATACGAGCTAAATGCACTTTTAAAAAAAGCTAATTGTGATATAATCAAAGGTGCAAAGGAACTCATAAATAGGGGATTAAAAACCTGTTTGATTTCTTCCTCAAATGAACCAATTACTTATAATATTGGAAGTGATATTTACCAAAGTATCACTCATAAAAGTAGAGACATAAAAAGCACTTTAGGCGCAGGAGATGCATTGTTTTCTGGTGTCATTGCATATGTGTTAAAAAAGAAGAATATGCACGAAGCAGTGAATTTTGGTAAGATTGTTGCTTCAAAAACGTTAGAGGTCTCAGAAGCAAGCAATATAGAGATCAAAAAGCTTATTGATTTGTAGGAGGTATCTTATGAATGAAACAGTAGATGTAATTTTGAAAAGAAGAAGTGTAAGAAATTTCTTAGACAAAATGATCTCAAAAGAAGAGTTACGTATGATTGTGGATGCTGGACTTTTTGCACCTAGTGCAAAAAACAAACAAAATTGGCATTTTACAGTGATTACCAACAAAGAGAGAATTGATGAAATAAATAATTTAGCTCTTGCTGGTATGACGAAATTAGATCTTGAAATAAGTGATGATTATCATATATTTTTTCACGCTCCAGTTGTGATATCGATTAGTTCGAAAATCGAAGGATATTCTCAGGTGAATGCTGGTTGTGTTGTTGAAAATATGGCGATTGCTGCTGCATCAATGGGAATTGGATCTTGTATTATAGGTCAAGCGAGATATATGTATCATCAAGCAAATAAAGCGGATATCGATAGAGTATTGAAGATTCCAGAAAATTATGATCATGATATTGCAATCTGTTTTGGTTATCCTAAAGGCGATATGAATGAGCCGAAACCAAGAAGAGAAAACATAATTGATTATATACTGTAAATACTTTTGAAAAATTCAAAAGTATTTTCTATGAAAGGAAGTATCTTTATGTGGAAAGATGAGTATAAAAAATGGATGGATTACAAGCATTTGGATTCATTTGTAAGAAAAGATTTAGAGGATAAACCGGACAAAGATTTAGAAGATATGTTTTATACCAGTTTGTCGTTTGGTACTGGCGGTATTCGAGGCATACTTGGAGCGGGTACAAACAGATTGAATATTTATACAATCAGAAGAGCGAATAACGGATTAGCTACTTATCTGTTAAAAATGTATCAAAAAGAAGACTTGTTAAGAGGAGTCGTTATTGCTCATGACAATCGTCTTATGTCGAAGGAATTTGCAAAAGAATCTGCTAAAGTATTGGGTGCTTATGGAATAAAGTCCTATTTGTTTCATGATTTAAGACCAACACCAGAATTATCATTTGCAGTTCGAGAAACTCATGCACTTGCTGGAATTGTTATTACTGCAAGTCATAATCCTCCAAATTATAATGGATATAAAATATATGATGAATTTGGTTGCCAATATACACCAAAATATGCCAATGAGATTATCAAGTATGTGAACCAAACAGAGGATCTTTTTTCAATTAAAACTGTAGATTTTACAGACTTGTTATCAAATGATTTGGTGGAGTTTTTAGATGAAGATATGGACAAGGCATACTTAGACGCTGTGAAGAGTGTGGCAATTCATCCAGACATGGAAAAACCATTGAAAATAGTGTTTACACCATTGCATGGAACGAGTGCCTATCTAGGAGAGCGGTTATTAAAAGAAGTTGGTTATGATGTATACCCGGTTCAAGAACAAATGGTACATGACCCATATTTTTCTACAGTGAAACTTCCAAATCCAGAAGAAAAATCCGCTTATGTATTGGCTGAAAAACTGGGGAAAGAGGTTCAAGCAGATTTATTGATTGCAACTGACCCCGACGCTGACAGATTAGGAATTGCAATTTTAAACAATGAGGAATACATCTACATAAATGGTAATCAAACTGGAGCTTTAATGATTTACTATTTATTGACAGAAAAAACTAAATTACATACGCTACCGAAAAAGGGCGTTGTATTCAATACAATAGTTACCTCTGATTTTGGAGCGAAAATAGCTCGTTCATTTGGAATGGATATTATTTCAACATTAACAGGGTTTAAGTTCATTGGGGAGCAAGCAAGATATTTGGAAACTGATGAACGGGAATTTATTTTCGGATATGAAGAATCGTATGGATATGTTGTAAAAGATTTTGTTCGCGATAAAGATTCACTACAAGCGATGCTTTTGATTAGCGAAGCTGCTACATTTTATAAAAACACAGAAAACAAAACGCTATATGAAAAACTTCTAGATATTTATGATGAGTTTGGATATTATTATGAAGGTCTTGAAAATATTCATTTGCTAGGGAAGACTGGTAGTGAAAAAATATCAAGAATCATGAAATCGTTCCGAGAGAAAGAACTAAATGCTATTCATAATGTTGATATCATTACAAAAGAAGATTTCTTGTTGTCAAAGAGATATCTCAATAACAAAGTAGAAGACATTGATTTGGAAAAATCGGATGTCATTAAATATCTTTTAAAGGATCACTCTTGGTTTGTCCTTCGACCATCTGGGACTGAACCAAAATTGAAAATATATGCAGGTGTAATTGGAGAGTCTGTTGAGGATTCCAAAACCAGAGTAAGTAACTTGCTTAGCCATGTAAAAGCACTTGTTGAGCTGGTAGAATAATGTGGCCTTATATCATTGCAATCGTCGTTATTGTTGTAATTGTTGGATTGTATGTTTGGTCTTATAACTTAAATGAAAAAACAGAAAAACCAGAAGGTTGTGAAGATTTAGAATGCACCGGGTGTAAGGCGAGCGACTGTGCGAATCGAAAATAATATGATAGGAAACGATTGGGATATATTATTAGAAGATGAATTTAATAGACAGTACTTCAAAGAATTGAAAACAAGGATTATTGAGGATTACAATGCATCAGCCTGTTATCCACCAATACATAATGTTTTTGATGCTTTTCGATTGTCTTCTTATGAAAATACTAAAGTATTGATTCTTGGGCAAGATCCATATCATAATCCCAAGCAAGCGATGGGTCTGGCGTTTTCAGTGCCCGACGGAATAAAACCACCTCCATCTTTGGTTAATATTTATAAGGAATTAGTTAGTGACTTAGAATGTGAAAAGCCGAAAAATGGCGATTTAACAGTCTGGGGAAAATCGGGAGTTTTATTATTAAATGCAATTTTAACCGTGAAAGAAAACCAACCATTATCTCATAAAGATTATGGCTGGATATCATTTACTGACCATATTATAAAGATGTTAAATGATAAGAAAACACCAGTTGTTTTTGTATTGTGGGGTTCTTTTGCCAGGAGCAAGAAAACACTGATTACAAATCCAAGCCATCTCATTATTGAAAATGTACATCCTTCACCATTATCAGCTTATAGAGGATTCTTTCAATCAAAACCATTTAGTATGATCAATCATTTTCTAGAACGCACGAATCAACAACCAATCGATTTTTGCATGAAAGGATAATATGAGAAATCAGAAATTAAGAAATATCATATTTGCAGGTTTGCTAGTAGCCATTGGAATTGTTTTATCTTCCATACTATCAATTTCATATCCACCCAACTCCACGATTATTCGATTTGGTATAGGGTATTTACCTCTTATTTTAATCAGTATTATTCTTGGCCCTAAAATGGGTCTTTATTCTGCAATTGTTCAGGATATCTTAGGATACTTTGTATATATTTGGGTATTTGGCGCACCCTCTGGGCCATTCTATTTAGGGTTTACGTTAAACTCGATATTGTATGGTGTGTTACCAGGGTTAATTTATCATCTTAACTTTAAAGACAAGAAACTATTTAAATTTATTAATTATGGTCTTCTAGGATCAATGATTGCTTTGGGGATTTGGGGATTCTTTAATATAGCAAATATCATTCTTACAATTGAGAATCGTTTAAGTGGAGAAATGAACTTTAGTCCAGCGTTTGTATATTCTATGCTCATTGTAGGTTGGATTGGCTTGGTTGGAACGCTGATATTTATTATCTTGCATCGAAAAGAAGATGATAGCATTCATCGAATTCTATTCAGTGTCATCCTATTACAGATTATTGTCGGTTTGATACTTACTCCGCTTTGGGTAAGTAATTTGTACGGCATTCCGTTTTGGCCACAATTACCTGTGAGGATTATCAAAACTCCAATTGAAATATTCATCTACTCCGTTTTACTCATACGAATTGTTAAAGTATTACAGCTATATATTTTTAAAGAACAATCATAAGAAAAGCCGAACATTTAAAATGTTCGGCTTTTTTCTAGAATTCAATTACTTTGACTTCACCAGCACCTAAGTGGAAGTAGATTCTTCCTTCTGCTGAAAAATCATGATAGTCGCGTCCAAACTCGTAGGTTGAGTATAATAAGCGTCCGGAATTATTATAGTTATTAGCAGCTTTCCTTAATTTTTCTACCGATGTATCACAATGAATATCATCATAAACATTGGAATTTGCTACAACTAACAAACACTTACCAGTTTCTTTGTTGTAGTAGGAAACTCCGATAGCAGGAGTATCAAATTCGTTGAAGTATATTGGTAAATAACAATCCAAATTGGTGATTTCATTGAGCCACGCTTTTCGTATTTGTTGGATTCCAGCTAAATGATCTGTTAGTTCCCAACGATGAGGACTAATATAATGAAGAGCATACTTATCAAATAAAGCTAATTTTCCATAAAATATATCATTCTCAGGCAACTTAAATCTATCTTCACTAGTACAATCTACTCCAGTATTCATTGGTTGAATTTCGTAGACTTCTTGGCCAGAATTGATGAAAGGAACTAAATTTGGTAACAACATATTTAACGTTGTTGTCATTCGAGCTAAATTTCTTCCACCTTCACGCCCAGCAATTCTTGCAGTATCATGCGTTTCGGCGCAGGCAAACATTGGTAATGCTACATCTTTTGCTCCATAGATGAATTTGTGTAATTTCTTTTCCCAAATTCGAGGTTCCATCCAGAATCCATTTCCAATGATGATATTGTATCCAGATTCTTTTGCTTTTTCTGCATTCTCTGGATTTAACTCTTCTGCGATAAAGGCAAAATCTGGATCTATATTTCTAGCTTTAGAAATAATCATTTGTAATAATTTGATTGGTAGTGCATGTCCCATATCAATTCTAGCACCATCGATTCCATAATGCTCTTGATAGTACGGAATAATATTTGTTAATGTATCCCACAATTCTTTGTTTGGCACTTCGCCAGGGAACATATTTGCTTTGATGGTATCAAACAAGATATATGGATTCACTTGTTTCTTTTTCAGATATTGTTTTGTAGCTTTTGGATGATCCATAAACATTCTAAAGAACGTAACGTCCGTCCAAGGTGGTTGAACATCATTGATGTGGTCCGAAAATGCTGGAGCTATTCTTAAGTCAAATTCTTTTTTAATATCATCCATTAGATGTTCACTAGTTTTTACAAGTTTATTAAATAATTCTTCGTTTTGTTCTTTTGGATTCTTTTGGAACATCTTGATATGTCTTAATACATCTTTTGCTTCATACACTTTTTCCATATATTTTAATTTTGGTGCTGAAGTATCCGGTATACCATCTACATAAGGAACTTTGTATTTGGAGTATTCACTTGCTTTAATCCAATAGAACCAATCAGGGTGGTCTTTTACCAAATCATTTTCCACCGAATTTGTTCTAGGTATGATATCGATAATTACTCGCATATCTAATATATGACATGCTTCAACCAGTGCTTGAAATTCTTCTTCTACAGACATGAGTGTTTCGGTCATGTTATCTTTTAGATTTGGATCTAAATCAAAGAAATTAGCAACTCCATAAGGAGAACCAAGTTCCCCTTTCTTATCTTTCAATGAAAATCTAGATATTGGTAGTAGATAAAGTGTATCTACTCCAATTTTTTTTAAGAGTGGAAGTAGCGCTAAGGTCTTAACAAATGTGCCAGTTTCCTTCATACCATTAAAATTACTAATATCCAGTGTATACGAACGATCATGATCCCATGAAGAACTTGTTCGTATCATCGTAGAATATAACACCGATTTACGAACCCAGTCTCCACCCAATGCATTCGCATCAATAGAATGATGAGAACTCTTTGAGAGTGAGTTATTATAATCAATTTTTGGTTGTTTGTTAGGCAATATATATGAATGGATAACTTCTGAAAAGAATTGATAAGGATTTACCAATAGTTCTTGACTTGGAATTTTACGAAGTTCGTGTCCTTGATAGTCCCATGTATTCCATAAATCAGGAACACAGTAGTTGATGTGTCCTTTTTTTATCTGTTTTGATAATATCGTACCTAATTTTTCAAGTTTTGATTTAGCCATAGAAATCACCTCAGTTTAATTATAACAAAACTATCGAATAAAATGGTAAAGTTTTTAAAATGTGTAAGTGTTTACAGTACAATCATTATCCTTTTAAATACTATAAATATATAGTATAATATTAAAGGCGAGGTGATTCGAATGAAAAAACCAGTAATACTAATTATTATGGATGGAATCGGTATTGGACCGAAATATCCAGGTAATGCATATGAACTTGCAAAAAAACCTAATTTAGATAGATTCTTTAAAGAATATCCAAATATAAAGATTGAAGCTTCAGGAGAAGCTGTTGGACTGCCAGAAGGTCAAATGGGAAATTCCGAAGTTGGACATATGAATATCGGTGCAGGAAGAATTGTGTACCAATCATTAACAAGAATTAATAAAGCAGTAAGAGAGAATAAATTTGGAACAAACCCAGCATATTTATATGCATTCAAGAATACAATGAACAAACATTCCAATTTACATTTATTTGGATTACTATCAAATGGTGGAGTACATTCTCACATTGACCATTTCAAATCTATGTTAAAAACTGCAAAAGATGTTGGTGTGGAAACAGCGTATGTACATGCGTTCTTAGATGGCAGAGATGTTGGGCCAACAACAGGGGCAACCTTCATTCGAGAATTAGAAACATATATGGCAGAAATAAACTTTGGTAAAGTAGCGACTGTATCAGGTAGATATTATGCAATGGACCGTGATAAAAACTGGGATCGAATTCAAAAAGCATATGATTCGATGACATTTGGTAAAGCACCGCATCATCCAAATGCTGCAGAAGGTGTAGAACTTTCTTATTCAAAAGATATTACCGATGAATTTGTATTACCATTTGTAGTGGATAAAAATGGTTTAATCAAATCAAATGATTCGATTATATTTATGAATTTTAGACCAGATAGAGCAATTGAATTATCAACCGCATTTTCCAATCCAAGCGTATTGGAAGGTAAATTAAATACAACCAATGGACCTACCAATTTAACGTATATATCAACGATGAAATATTCCGATGCTGTAAAAGGTGAATTAGCATTTGAATTAAACAATTTAACAAATATGTTTGGAGATTATATTTCTGAAAAAGGTCTTCATCAAATGCGAATTGCAGAAACAGAAAAATATGCACATGTTACATTTTTCTTTGATGGTGGCGTGGACAAAGAGATTAAGAATGCAAAACGAGTATTGATTCCTAGTCCAAAAGTGCCAACATATGACTTGCAACCAGAAATGAGCGCATACTTAATTACAGAAGCGTTAATGAAGGAACTCGATAAAAAAGAAGATGACGTTATCATATTGAATTTTGCGAATGGAGATATGGTTGGACATACTGGTGATATTGCAGCGGCGATTAAAGCAGTTGAAACCGTGGATGAATGTGTTGCTAAGGTCGTAGATAAAGTACTTGAGTTAGGTGGAATCGCTTTGATTACAGCGGACCATGGTAACTGTGAGAAGATGCTGACAGAGGATGGTAAAATATTTACCGCTCATACAACCAACTTTGTGCCATTTATTATTACAGACAAATCTGTTACATTAAGAGAAAAAGGTAATTTAGGCGACATCGCTCCGACAATGTTAAAATTATTAAATTTGGAACAACCAATCGAAATGACAGGGGTATCTTTAATTGAGTAGTTTTCAAAAAAAATTAAAATATATTAAACCAAAAGATTTAATATTTGTTATACTATATGGTGGAGTCATATCAATCTCATTGGGATTTGCTATTGGGTTATTGGATTATTATATTAGCCAATTTATTGGATTCTCATTTTCAATGTTATTGTTTTTCTTTTCTGCACAGTATATTGGTGGATTGGTTCGAAAACAATATGAGGTTCCACATATCGTTTATGCGATTATAACCGGAGTATTCTTGGTGATTCAAGCGATCATAGTTTACGCATTACCAATTATTTTCCCATTTGCATTGGAAGTCGGAGATGCAATCGTTATTTTTGATGTGACATTATACATTCAATTCATAAGTTATTTTTTCAGATCAATGATTATCAGTTTTAGTATTGATTATCTATTAATTATTCTGATAGTATCGATTGGTACATACCTCGGTATTAAAAGAACACTTTAATTAAATAAAATATATAAAGATAAAAACTTTTTAAAAAGGAGAAGAAATTATGCCAAATATTAGTAGTATTTACGCAAGAGAAGTATTGGATTCTAGAGGGAATCCTACAATTGAAGTAGAAGTATTAACCGAATCAGGAGCTTTTGGTAGAGCAATCGTACCAAGTGGGGCTTCTACAGGAGAACACGAAGCTATCGAACTTAGAGACGGAGACAAAAGCAGATACTTAGGAAAAGGTGTTATCCAAGCAGTGGATAATGTGAATGAACTTATTGCACCAAACTTAGTAGGTTATGATGTAACATTCCAAACATCTATCGACCAAATTATGATCGATTTAGATGGTACACCAAACAAATCAAAATTAGGTGCTAACGCAATCCTTGGAGTATCTTTAGCAGTAGCAAAAGCTGGAGCTGACTATGTTGGACTTCCAATGTATTTATATTTAGGTGGATTTAATGCAAAACAAATCCCTACACCGATGATGAACATCATCAATGGTGGTTCACACGCTGATAATAACGTGGATTTTCAAGAATTCATGATTATGCCAGTTGGAGCACCAACATTTAAAGAAGCTTTAAGAATGGGCGCTGAAGTGTTCCATAACTTAAAGAAAGTTTTAAGTGGTTATGGTTTTAACACATCTGTTGGAGACGAAGGCGGATTCGCACCGAATTTAGAATCCAATGAAGCTGGAGTTAAAGTTATCATTGAAGCAATTGAAAAAGCTGGTTATGTGCCTGGAAAAGATATTTATATCGCTATGGACGTTGCTGCTTCAGAATTCTACAACAAGAAAACAAAAATGTATGATCTAAAAGGTGAAGGAAAATCATTGACATCAAAAGAAATGGTTGAATTCTATGGTGGATTAGTAGACAAGTATCCAATTATCTCTATCGAAGATGGACTAGATGAAAATGACTGGGATGGATGGAAATTATTAACCGATGCACTTGGTAAAAAAATTCAATTAGTTGGTGATGATTTATTCGTTACAAACACTGAAAAATTAGCAAAAGGTATAAAATTAGGAATTGCAAACTCTATTCTAATTAAAGTAAACCAAATCGGTACTTTAACAGAAACATTCAATGCAATTCAAATGGCAAAAGAAGCTGGATACACTGCAGTAGTATCTCATCGTTCAGGTGAAACAGAAGATACAACAATCGCTGATATCGCTGTAGCAGCTAATACTGGACAAATCAAAACCGGTTCTTTATCAAGAACGGATAGAATTGCGAAGTATAATCAATTACTAAGAATTGAAGAAGAATTAGATGAAGTTGCAGAATATAAAGGATTAGGATCTTTCTATAATTTAAAATAAAATCTCATCATAAAAAAAACATGTTTTTGGGTCTTCCAAAAACATTTTTTTATGATATAATATTAAGGTACGAAATAATTAGATGTTTCTTATAGGAGGTTCATTATGAATTGGTTACATTGGGTACTATTTGTTATATCATTGTTATTAATCACTTTAGTAATGGTTCAAGAGTCTAAAGATGATGTTAAAAATACATTTTCTGGTGAAAAATCAGATTTATTCAAGAATCAAAAGCAACGCGGATCCGAATTGATTATGGCGAGAGTCACAATGGGAGTAACCGCAGCGTTTGTGATTGTAGCTATTTTAGCATTAATACTCTAAGAACACATTACGTGTTCTTTTTTATTTCTTCAAGGAGGGTTTGAAATGGATAAAGCAGTTGTATATAATTTGATAAAGAAAGTTCCCTACAGAGACAAAACATTAATTGCTCTTGCAGGTCTTTTACGCGTTGATACAGAAGCTGGATTCCAAGCGTTAACAAAAACCTTGAATGTATTGGTTAAGGACAGGAAAATATATCGGGATAAAGATGGCCACTACAATGTGAGTGATGATCATAATCTACTAAAGGGAACTTTTGATTTAAAATATCAAGGATATGGGTTTATTACCGTTGAAGATCATGATATGCCTGACATATATATTCCTAGGACCGCTACCAATACAGCAATGGATGAAGACTATTGCCTTGTTGAGATTACCAGGGAAAAAGCAAAAGGGAAAATTGAAGGAAAAATCATTAAAGTATTAGAACGCAAACTTACTCAAGTAGTAGGAGAATACCATGATGGTCAGATTTTTCCAAAAAATTATGGCAACGATATCATGTTTAAACTTCGTAAAGAAGACAAAAACAAAGTTAAAAATCATCAGCTTATAAAAGCAAAAATTACGAAATACGGAAGAAGTTATATCAAAGAGTGTTCTCTGATTGAAGTTATCGGAAATATTAGTGATAAAGATATTGAAATCAAAGAAGTTATTTATCGTAATAATTTATTAAGTGAATTTACGGAATCTGAAATTGACTTTGCAAGAAATGTTAGTCAAGAAGTGGATAAGGAAGATATCAAAAATAGAATCGACTTACGCAAGGAAACTATCTTTACCATTGATGGAGAATACACAAAAGATATTGATGATGCTATTTCTATCAAGAAGAAAGATGATCATTACATCTTAGGTGTTCATATCGCAGATGTTAGTTATTATGTGACTGAAGATTCTGTTTTAGATAAATGTGCTTACACTAGAGGAACTAGTATCTACTTAGCAAATTCTGTAATTCCGATGTTACCAAGAGAGTTATCAAATGGAATTTGTTCTCTAAATCCAAATGTGGATCGTTTTACATTGAGTTGTGAAATGGAAATTACTAAAAAAGGTGAAGTAGTGAATTACTCTATTTATCCTTCTATCATTAATTCCAAATACAAAATGACTTATACCAATGTGAATAAGATCTTAAAAGGCGATGAAGAAGTAACAAAAGAATATTCGGATATTAAATCAGAAGTTTTCCTAATGGAAGAACTAAAAAATATATTATCTGCAGTTAGAGAAAAAATGGGATCCATAAACTTTGAAACCATCGAACCTAAATTTATCTTTAATGATGATGGAACGATAGCGGATTTAAAAGTTAGAGAACGAGAAGATGCAGAGAAATTAATTGAAGAATTTATGTTAGTAGCGAATCAAGTCGTTGCGACGCATATATTCACTCAGAAGCTTCCATTTATCTATCGTATTCATGAATTACCGAATCAAGATAAATTAAATCATATATTGAATTTCTTAGAAAGACTGGGATATTCTAAAGGAATTGATGATGATTTGTCTCAATTCAATTTTCAAAACATTTTAAAGAATGTAGATGGAACACTATATGATAAAGTAGTTAGTACTTTATTATTAAGGTCAATGGCAAAAGCAAGATATGCAAGAGATAATGTAGGACATTATGGATTAGCATTTGAAAACTATACACACTTCACATCTCCAATCAGAAGATATCCTGATTTAATCGTCCATCGTTTACTAAGAAGATATGTATTCAACAAAAACATCGCATTTGATGATGACTTCAAAGCGAAATTGGATGATATTGGAAAACAAACATCGAAAATGGAACGGTTAGCCATGGTTTCAGAACGCGAAGTTATGGATATGAAAAAAGCAGAGTATATGGAGCAATTCATTGGCCAACAATTCACTGGAATTGTGTCTTCAGTTATGAAATTTGGTATATTTGTAGAACTACCAAATACCGTAGAAGGTTTGATTCATATCAGTACCTTTGATGAAGAAATGGAATATGATGAACAAAACATTGCTTTAGTTGGAAATTTATCGAAAAAGCAGTATACTATAGGTGTGGAAGTAACCATAAAACTAGTAAAAGTCAACAAACTATTAGGACGAATTGATTTCGAACTAGTGTAATAAAAGGAGGTGTTTAATATGAAAATCCTTGTAAACAATAAGAAAGTAGCTCACGAATATTTTATATTAGATACCTACGAATGTGGAATTGTTTTAAAAGGTACGGAAATCAAGTCCATCAGGCAAAGCAAATTCTCAATCAAAGAAAGCTATGTTCGAGTGAACAATTATGAATTATTTATTCTCAACATGAACGTTACAAAATACGATCATGGTAATATTTTTAATCACGACGAAAAACGTGATAAAAAACTATTAATGAGCAAGAGAGAAATTGTTAAATTAGGTCAAAAAGTGAAGCTGGAAGGTTTGACCATTGTGCCTACAAAAGTGTATTTAAAAGAAGGTTTATGCAAAGTAGAAATTGCCCTTTGTAAAGGGAAAAAACTGTATGACAAACGGGAAAGTCAAAAAGAAAAAGATGTAGCAAAACGCCTGCTGAAATCAGGCGCATAACGGGGCTGTTATGGATTCGACAGGGTAGTTCAAATTTGATAAGCATGCTATCGGCAGATATAAAAATGCGCGGTTAAATATAACCGGAAACCAAAATTACGCTTTCGCTGCTTAAGAAGAAGTAGCGGATTCAACTAGTGATGCCTATAACACTTTTTGAATTTCAGTTAATAGGATAGTATTATTGTCTGCATCCTTAAGATGGTAACGCGAAAATAATAGGGATAGAGGTATGCCAGAGTGTTAGCAAGCAGGTGTGCATCGAAATAAAATTTGTTAACTAAGCATGTAGAAAGTTGAAGGATTGGCTATTTTGGACAGGGGTTCAAATCCCCTCAGCTCCACCAATTTTACCTGAAGTAGCTTCCAAAAGTTGGAGATATGGTATACTAACCATACACTCTGATGAA
>CAZUQS010000011.1:0-12973 GCA_964622615.1 uncultured Candidatus Izemoplasmatales bacterium
TTGCTCAAGATCGCGTTAAGAAAATCAATCGTATCGACCGAATTGATGCACCGAAAAACTCCGCATCACATGTGAAAATTAATTTCAAGACAAGAAGACCAACCAGTGTAAATATTTTAGAAGTCGAACATCTTAACATTGGTTATGAATTCCCACTCATTGAAGACATTAATTTCACAATGAGAGGGACCGACAAAATCGGAATAATCGGAGCGAACGGAACTGGGAAGACAACCTTAATTAAGACGTTAATGGGAAAATTGAAAATATTGAAGGGGAATGCTAATTTCTATCGAGAGATGAAAATTGGATATTTCGATCAAAACCAAAAAACGCTAGATGACAATTTAACCGTGTTACAAACCATTCATAACGTCTATCCAACTAAAACATTACACGAAGTGAGAAGTGATGTTGCAAAGGTGTTGTTTACTGGTGAAGATGCTTATAAATTGGTTTCTGTTTTATCCGGTGGTGAGAAAGTTCGGTTGATTATCTTACTATTAATGTTGGAACAACCAGAACTATTAATCCTGGATGAACCAACCAATCATCTAGACATTGATACAAAGAACATTGTCGAAGATGTGTTTGAAGCTTATAATGGGCCAATTATCTTTATCTCACATGACCGGTATTTCATCAATAAAGTGGCGACAAAAATACTGAGTGTAAAAGATGATATTACTGAATTTGAAGGGAATTACACCGAGTTTGTTGAGTATAACAACAGTTTGATTCCAGATAAACCAGTAGTAGTGAAGAAACAAAAAAGTATTTTTGAACAAAAAGAAAAAGAAATATCAAAAATTGTCAGGCTGATAGATGAATGTGATATGAAACTTGGAATACTGAAACAAGAGCTATTCTTAGAAGACGTCTATATGGACAAACAAATATATGATGAAAAAGCAAATGAAATTAAAGAATTGGAACAACGCATCGAGTTGCTATATGCGGACATTGAGAGATTATCGAATTACTAAATATGTTCCCTAAAACGAGATGTTGTGTGCTAAAATAAATAAATAAGTATTACTTATTTAAAGGGGGAGACCAATATGATTAATATTTTAAAGAAAAGAATCAAAGAAGAATTAGAGAAAAAATTATTCGAAATATACGGAACTGATGTAATAGTGATTGTAGAAGAACCTAAGAAAGCTGATTTAGGTGACTTATCTATTCCTGTATTTTCGATTGTAAAAACGGTCAGAAAACCTCTTCCTTTAGTAGTAGAAACTGTAAAACTTGCTTTAAAAGATGTATCCGACGCACAATATATCAGTACCATAGATAGTGTGTCGGGATTTATCAATATTTCACTCGATAAAGTGAAATATTCTAAGCTCGTTATAGAAGATTTTGACGCTGCCAAAAATTATGGTAATAGTACCATAGGACTTGGTAAAACAGTGTGTATCGATTATTCGTCACCGAATATTGCAAAACCATTCTCGATTGGGCATCTACGTTCAACGATTATTGGGCATAGTATCGGTAATATTTTAGAGAAATGCGGGTATAAGGTAGTGAGAATTAATCATCTAGGTGATTTCGGTACACAGTTTGGTAAAACCATATATGCATACTTAAACTGGGGAGACGAAGAATTAGTCAAACAAAACCCAGTGGAAGAACTGGTAAAACTATATGTGGAATTCAATGAGAGAGCGAAAGAAGATCCTTCTATAGAAGAGGAAGCAAGAAAAATATTTAAAGAACTCGAACAAGGAAATCCTAAATATGTAGCTTTGTGGACTTATATTCGCGAAGAATCTTTAAAGGATTATATGAAAGTATATGAGTTACTTGGAGTCGAGTTTGATTCCTATAACGGTGAAGCATTTTACAATGATAAAATGCAGGCAGTTGTTGATGAATTGACAGAGAAGAAGTTATTGATCCTTGATCAAGGGGCAATGATTGTTTCTTTGGGTGAAGATTTACCACCTGCATTGATTCAAAAAACAGATGGATCAACGCTCTATATCACTCGTGATTTAGCTGCGCTGTTCTATCGAAAAAATACCTACCACTTCGACGAAGTATTATATGTGGTTGGAAATGAACAAAAGCTCCATTTTACGCAACTTCAAGAAGTGGTTGCTTTAATGGGTTATGAATATGCAAAAGACATTCATCATATTAACTTTGGTCTTGTGTTACAAGATGGAAAGAAGATGTCAACTAGAAAAGGTAAAATTGTCAAACTAGAGGATGTGCTTATGGAAGCATCAAAACTTAGTTTGGAATATATGAATGAGAAGAATCCTGGATTAAAGAACAAAGAAGACATCGCAAAAAAAATAGGAGTGAGTGCAGTTGTATTCAATGATTTAAAGAATTTTCGTACCAATGATTTTGAGTTCAATTTAGAAGAAATGGTGAACTTTGTAGGACAAACTGGTCCATATTTACAATACACATCCGTTCGTATCCAATCAATTCTAAATACTGTTTCTGAAGATGAAAGCATAGAGATAGATTATACGTTGTTTGGTCAAGATCATTATTTCGATATTATCAAATACATTGGGTTATATGAAGATGTCATTTTAAAAACAAGATTTGATTATGCACCTTCAGTATTAGCTAAATATTTATTAAATATAGCAAGTTTATTCAATAGCTACTATGGAAAAGAAAAAGTTATTGTAGATGATCTTGTAGAACGAAATACCAAGTTACATATATTGAAAATGGTAAAAACCATTTTAAATGATGGAATGAGATTACTAGGAATGCAAGTAATTTCAAAAATGTAACGACAACATCCATATTTGCCGAGGGGGTGATTCGATATGGAGACTCTTAACACGGAAGTTAAGGAAAAAAAGAAAAAACAAGCGTTTAGAACAATTGGTATCATGTTTAAGTGGATGGGGAAATATTGGCCATTGCTACTTGTTGCCTTTGTTATTTTATATGTAGTATCTTATGTAAGAACACTAGTACCATTATTTGGTCAACATATTATTGATGTAACCTTAGGGTTTTCAGATGGAGGAAGTAAACTACCACCATTTTTAGCGAATTTATTGGTTTCAGATACACAAATGAAACAATTATTACTAGCTGCTGGATTGTTATTAGCTCTTGCAGTATTACGTGCATCATTGATTTTTTTAAGACGATTAACATCAGGATACTTTGGAGAAACGGTAGCGTATCGATTACGCAATAGATTGTATCGCAAATTACAAAATGCAGATTACTATTTCCACTCTCATGCTGAGACTGGAGATTTGATTCAAAGATGTACAACAGATGTAGAAGCATACAAACGTTTTATTGCTGAAAGAATCGTGGAAGTCGCAAGGCTTGTATTATTGGTAGGATTATCGATTTGGCAGATGTCAAAATTGAATATCAATATGACACTTATATCTCTAATTATTGCTCCAGTAATACTTGGAGTAGCTACTTACTATTTTGGTAAAATTAAAAAAGCATTCGCAGTGATTGAACAAAATGAAGCAAATATGACGACTCATGTCCAAGAGAATGTATCTGGATCAAGAGTTGTAAAAGCATTTGCGAATGAAGCGTATGAAGTGAAGAAGTTTAATAACTTGAATCGCATATTTACCGATACAGATTATAATTTAATAACAAAAATGGCAGTATTTTGGTCTGTAACAGATTTTATCTGTTTCATGCAATTCTGTTTGATTGCAGTGTTTGGAGTTGTGTACGCGTCCAAAGGAATAATTTCCATTGGTACTTATGTCGCATTCCTTGCGTATGCAGGAAACATTATTTGGCCAATGCGCCAATTGGGTAGATTGGTTGGAGATTTCTCGAAAACTACTGTAGCTGTGAATCGTTTGGAAAAAATCATCGACAACGTTGATGAATACGATGAAACAGAACCAAACCTAACACCTGAAATGAAAGGGAATGTAAAATTCTCAAATGTAACATTTAAGTTTAATGATTCGAATGAGAATCAATTAGTAGATGTTGATTTTGAAGTGAAAGCTGGAGAAACCATCGCAATTGTTGGTAAGACTGGTTCTGGTAAATCAACACTTATGAATTTATTGGTTCGAACCTTGGATTACCAAAATGGTGAAATAACCATTGATGGTATGCCAATTACAAATATTGAAAAACATCACTTAAGAGATCACGTGGGAATTATTTTACAAGAACCATTCTTATTCTCAAAAACTGTTCAAGAAAATATCGCGATTGCAGATAAAGAATCTACGAATGAACGTGTAGAAGCCGTTGCGAAAATTGCGAAGGTTCATGATGATATTGTCAACTTTGAAAAAGGATATGAAACATTAGTAGGAGAACGTGGAGTAACGCTATCTGGTGGTCAAAAACAACGTGTTGCGATTGCTAGAATGTTATTGAAACCAAAACCTATACTAATATTCGATGATAGTTTAAGTGCAGTGGATACAGAAACAGATATTCAAATCCGCAGAGCACTGAATAAGGAATGGAAAGCATCTACTGTGTTTATCATTACACATAGAATAACAACTGCTAAGGAGGCAGACAAAATTATCGTATTAGAAGACGGTAAAATTAAAGAAACCGGAACTCATAAAGAATTAATTAAGAGAAAAGGTTTATACAATAATATATGGGAAATTCAATCCAAGATTGATTTCCAAATTGAAGGCGGTGAAGAAAATGAATGATTACTTACACGATGAAGAGAGCTTCACGTCTCAAAAGATTGATTGGTCGATATGGAAAAAGATAATTGTCTTCATGAAACCACTAAAGAAATATGCAATTCTAGCTGTCGTATGTATGTTAGTATTAGCATCAACTGATGTTATATACCCTTATTTATCGAAATTCGCTATTGATGATATCATCAGACCGAATATCGCTAGTAGTGGTCCTGCGGACTTATCGAAATTATCAATATTTATAGGCTTATACATTGGCTTTATGGTTATACAATCTGTAATGGTATATTTGTTTATCTTGTTTGCAGGTAAAATTCAAACCGAATTAGCTTACAACATACGGTCGAAAGCATTTTACCATTTACAAGAATTACCATTCTCATACTACGATCGTACGAGAGTAGGATGGATTATGGCAAGGATGACGAGTGATTCAAGAAACCTAAGTGAATTGTTTTCATGGGGGTTGATTGATTTAGCTTGGGGATTCTTCCTAATGATACTATTGGTTATTGTGATGTTTGTTGTCAACTGGATACTTGCGCTTGTTACAATAGCGGTGGTTCCAATTATGATGTTGGTATCATTCTTCTTTAGAAAGTATATCTTAAAAGCGTATCGTGATATTCGAAAAGTAAATTCGAAAATCACAGGAGCTTACAATGAAGGTATCACCGGAGCAATGACAACAAAAACATTGGTATTAGAGGATTCAAACTTCAATGATTTTGATGACTTAACAACCGATATGAGAAGTCGTTCGATTCGAGCTGCAATGATTCAAGGACTATATTTCCCTACAATGATATTCTTAATCACATTAGGAGTAGCTATGGTTTATGTAGTAGGAGGGAATTTAGTAATTGAACTCAGTATCTCTGTTGGTACATTATATTTATTTACCAACTATGTATGGCAGTTCTTTGAACCGGTGAACAACCTCGCTATGATTTACGCGAACTTCCAACAAGCTCAAGCATCTGCCGAGCGAATCATGTCCTTAATCGAGACGGAACCAGATATCAAAGACAGACAAGAAATCGTTGAAAAATACGGAACGTTGTTTGATTATAAAACAGAAAACTTTGAAGAAATCAAAGGGGATGTTGAGTTTAGGCATGTGACCTTTAAGTATCATATTGGAGAACAAGTATTAACAGATTTCAATTTGAAGGTTAAAGCTGGAGAAACGATTGCACTTGTAGGACATACTGGTGCTGGAAAAACAACGATTGTGAACCTGATTTGTCGTTTCTATCAACCGACAACTGGAACGATTCTAGTTGATGGAGTGGATTATACTGATCGCTCTATGGGATGGTTGCATTCGAATCTAGGATATGTATTACAAGACCCACATCTATTTAGTGGTACGGTATTAGAAAACATTCGCTATGGAAAACTAACCGCTACCGATGAAGAAGTTATCGAGGCTGCAAAAGCAGTAGAAGCCCATGAGTTTATTAAGAAATTCGAAAAAGGCTACGAAACAGAATGCGGTGAAGGTGGTTCTAGATTATCAGTAGGACAAAAACAATTGATTAGTTTTGCAAGAGCAATTTTAGCAGATCCAAAAATATTAGTATTGGATGAAGCGACGAGTTCTGTAGATACAGAAACCGAACAAATTATACAAATTGCGATTAGTAAACTTCTCAAAGGACGCACAAGCTTTATTGTTGCTCACAGACTTTCTACGATTGTTCATAGTAATCGTATCTTAGTATTGGATGATGGAAAAGTTATCGAAGAAGGTACACACAAACAATTGATTGAAAAAGCAGGAGCATATCACAGACTATATACGAACCAATACTCTGAAGAGATGTTGGAATTATCAATTCAATAAAAGAAAAAGCATTGTTTTACGACAATGCTTTTTAAAAGTTTAAAGAATGGAATTACAGAATTAAAATCCTATGTTATAATATAATAAATATAATGAATGAAGAAGGTGATACCAGATGAAAAAAATTATAGCAGTGATCATTTTACTATCCATAACTGGAATCGTATTGTTTATTGTGTTTTTACCAAAAAATCTTGATCGAAATGAAATTTTATATCGTTCTTTAGTTACATATGAGGATATTGTATATAAAACTATTGATAATGAATCGTTAGAACTAGATATTTTGATGCCAACAAAAAGTGTATTTGAAACTATTCCAGTTATCATTTATATTCATGGTGGAGATTTTGTAGGTGGAGATAAAGCTGACTTAACTCTAGATATCAGAGAAGACCTTGTACCAGAAATACTGGATGCAGGGTATGCAATTATCGCTGTGAACTACAGATTGCTTAATGAAGACAGACATTTTCCTACTTGCATTGTAGATGTAAAGGATTCTATTCGATTTATTCATTCTGTATCTGATACTTATAATTTTGATGAAAGCAATTTTGGAATATGGGGTAATAGTGCCGGCGCATATCTAGCACTGACTGCTGCATACAGTCCAAGTGGAAACTACTACGGTGAGTATGGGTTGAGAAGTTATTCAGCCGAAGTGAATTATGTGATTGATATGTATGGACCGAATCAAATCGTTTCTATGGAAGAGATTAATACAATGACAACGCCTAAATTACTAGAGACTCAAGACAAATTAGATATTTTGTTCGGTGGAGTGTATGATATATACGATTTAAATGCTGCCGATTATATTACAATGGCTGTTCATAATCCAAACTCTTATGTGTCTAATGATACTGTTCCAACCCTCATTATCCACGGTAAGCTTGATGATGTGATTGATATTAAACAATCTCTCTTATTAGAAGCCAAACTGGATGAGTATGATATTGAATATGAGTTCTATGAAATATTAGGTGGAGAACATGGTCTTGCGAATGTTTCATTATCGGAAGAACAAGTGATTATTGGGTATGTATTAGATTTTATGGAAAGTCACTACGTCGACTAATAAATTAAGTAAAACACTAGAGAAATTCTAGTGTTTTTTGATATAATATAGAAAAGAGGTGAGGATATGAGATTGCCAGGATTCATTGATAGCCATATGCATGTATTGGGTCTGGGATATGTTACATTTAATTTAGACCTTACAAAAGCAACTTGTATCGAAGATATTCAAACCATCATTCAAACTTCTAAACAAAAAACGATGATCATTGGTAGAGGTTGGAATCAAGAAGAATTGTTAGAAAAAAGAATGCCCACTAAAAATGATTTAAACGCTGCTTGTAGTGATTTACCAATTGTTTTAGTTCGGGTTTGCGGTCATGTTATTGTAGTCAATGATGCGATGTTAAAGCTTGCTGGAATCACTTCTGACTCTAGCCAGATTCCTGGAGGAGAGTTCTCATTTGAAACCGGAATATTTTCTGAAAAAGCACTGAATCTAATTTACGATAACATGCCAAAACCAACGAAAAATGACTTGCGTAAATACTTTATAAAAGCAGATGAAATATTACTGTCAAAGGGAATCACTTCTGTTGCTAGTGATGATTTCTCAACACTAGCAGTTGATTATGAATTGATTATTGAAACGGTTAAGGAACTGTACGAAGAACAATTACTTCATGTCCAAATTACCGAACAAGTAAATCTTCCTTATAACTTGCTTGAAGAGTTCATCGCCAAAGGCTATGTCAATAAACGCTTTGGCTTGTTTCAAATAGGCCCTCTAAAAATACTGGCAGATGGTAGCCTGGGAGGAAAAACTGCATTCTTAAATGAACCCTATGAACTAGAATCAAACAACCGAGGGATTCAAACGTATACAGATGATGAATTGTTGGATTTGGTGTATCTAGCAGACTCCAACAATATGGATGTTGTTATCCACGCAATTGGTGATGGTGCGGTCGATCAAGTTTTGAATGCCTTTATCGAATCAAAGAAGATGACAGAGCGAAATCATCACAAGCACGCTATTATACATGCTCAGCTTGCAACGAATACACAAATAGAGAACATGGTCGAACATCAAATAGGTGCGATTGTACAACCAATATTTTTAAACACTGATATTCCAATAATTGTTTCAAGAATAGGTTCAAGAGCGAAGGAATCTTATTTGTTTAAAACTATGTATGACCAGGGAATAAAAGTAGGATTCAGTACCGATTGTCCAATTGAACCAGTCAATCCGTTCTATAATATATATACTGCAATATCTAGAAAGAGTCTTAAATTTCAAGCATTAGATGCATTCTTACCAGCAGAAGGCTTTGATATTAAGTCTGCTTTAAATTGTTATATAAATCACAATTACAATTATCTCTATGATAATTACAATACAGAAAGAGATTATATTGTTATTGATGAAGACATCTATACTTGTAATGTAGAAGACATTCCAAATATTCAAGTGTTAGAAACTTACATTAATAACGAATTAGTTTATAAAAAATAAGGAGAGAATTTATGAAAAAGTTTTTTAAAGAATTCAAAGATTTCATGAGCAAAGGAAATGCATTTGATTTAGCAGTTGGTCTAGTAATAGGTACTGCATTCAATGCAATTGTTAAAAGTCTAGTAAATGATATTATTATGCCATTATTGGGCTTAGTGGTGAATACAGATATTACAAAATTATATTGGGTATTACGAGGAACCGCTGCCTATGTTGTAACAACCGGAGCGTTAATCTTAAGTGAAAATGCTGTATTGATGAGATATGGGAGCTTTTTAGAAACAATATTAAATTTCTTAATCATTGCACTTTCTATATTTTTTGCTATTAAAGTGATGAAAAAATTAGAGAAAAAAATAGAAGCAGCGAAAGAACTTATATTCAGTGAACCTCAAGAACCAGCGAAGGAAACAGAATAAGTTACGAAGCAATAATGGATGTATCTCAAGCGGAATTTTTTTTATTAAGAAAATAAATTCTATGATATAATTAAGTGCAAAAAAAAATGAAGGGATGAGATCAGTATATGAGTATTACTTTATGGATTGTGTTCATGTTGGTTGCTATAGTATCGTTTATACCTATCACGATATTGGGACTGTTCAATGTGAATAAAAAATACCACTACTTTAAATATCTTAGTATTACGTTATTTCTATGGACGATTGTAACGTTATTAAGATTTGTTGTGATTGAACCCACACTGCTGTATTACTTGTCTTTAACAATATATCCAATCATATTTGCATTAACTAGTATCTTGTTTATTGCTGTTTTGGTGTATTTGGATAAGAAGGTATATACCTTGTCAAAGATTTTGCTGATTGTATTCTTTATTGTGGACACGATAATAGCATTTACCAATGCAAATCATCAATTAATGATTGAAGTGTTGCCAAGTGCAACCTTACAATTTTCAGATTTCACAATAGCGAGTAATGGTGCGTTCTTCTATGTTCACACAATCGTTTCTTATGTGTTATTGATATATATTATCATTTTGATAATTGCAAAATTATATAAAGACATTAAGTTGGATCAAGATGTAGTGCCTTTCATTATCATGGTTGTTGGCATGATTGTTGGCATTTCACTGAATGTCGTTCATATTTTATTTTACACATTCACTTTAGATCCCACCTATATTGCATTTGTATTAATCATTTCCACATTATACTATATTTTCTATATACGAGATTTGCGCTTAATACTAGAATTTGATCGCAATAACTTTATTTTGGATAATTTAAGAGAAATGTATCTCGTAGTAAATCAACGTCAAGAGGTTGTTGATGCTTCCGATGAATTTCTAAAATCATTTGATATTGACTTATCCGAAAATTTAAGTTTCCATCAGTTGGTTGAGTCTTTAAAAGATAAGGCAGTCATCTATGAATCACACGATCAATTAGAAGGCGAGTTTCGTTCTGGGTACCGTTATTTACATATGCAGATTAAACCAATACGACTTCCATTCTTTAAGTACTCGGGAAAATTCTATATGTTTTATGATGAAACGTCAAATCGAAAATATATCAATGATGTCAATTATGTAAAATCACATGATTTAATGACCGAATTATATAATCGTAATCATTTTGAAGAACTAAAAATAAAGATGGACAACACTTCGGAAAACTATGCACTCGCAATGTTTGACTTGGATGGATTGAAACTGTTCAATGATTACCTAGGTCATGAAGCAGGGGATCAATTGATAAAGGATTTTGCTGATATGTTTAAATACTTGGCTGATAAACACTCTTATATTCCAATACGGATGGGTGGGGATGAATTCTTAATCATCGCTCCTACGCAAACAAAAGAAGAAGTCATTACAAATATCAAGATTTGTTGCAAGCAGAGTACTACTCGAAAAATATTGTTTTCTTATGGTGTGGCTGCGAATCACGAAGCTGGCGATAATGTTGAGAAAGTGACCATGAGAGCAGATCAACGGATGTATGAAATGAAAGCAAAAAATGCACCGCTAAAATTAGAACTAAAAGCAGAATTGAAACAGAAAAAAAACCAAAATGACTAGCGATAGTCATTTTCTTTTTTTAGATTAAACTATTTTATTTATTTTTACTTAGCCTATAGTATTTGATAAATGAGTGTGGTATAAATAATTGAAGGGATGTTTATAGACGCTCAGATTTATGTAGTTGTTTTGGCTTTATAGATTTAAGAAATTGGGTTTATTTAGTTTCATTGGCAATGTAGGTTTAAGCAATTGAAGTACGTTATTGGATTTAAGTTTTTGTATAAGTTATACTTTTATAATTATTTAAAAACCTGTTATCTTCAAGTGTTGAGGTTCATCCCTTCCAAAAAAAATTGTTATATTTTATAACATTTTTTTTTGGAATAAACTCCATATAAAAAAGAGTATGTTTTTTTAAGCATACTCTTTTGTTTGTTAAATGTCTTTAGCTACCTTTTCAACAAATAATTCTACCAATTCAGGATCAAATTGAGTTCCTTTGCAACGAATGAGTTCAGCAATTGCTTCCGCTTTTGAAAGTGATTTGCGATATGGTCTATATTCTGTCATTGCATCATATGCATCCGCGATACCAATGATTCTTGATGCAAGCGGAATATCATGTCCTTTTAATCCTTGTGGATACCCATTTCCGTTATAGTGTTCATGATGGTATAACACAATCGTTGCGATTACCATATATTCCTTTACGGAATTAAGTATTCGAAAACCAGATTCCGGATGTCGTTTAATTCGATTCCATTCAATATCGGTTAGTTTTCCTGGTTTATCTAAAATATCTTCACTGATGTTGATTTTTCCAATATCGTGAAGTTTTCCAGATAGAGCCACTTGATTATAAAAGGCAGTACCTAAATTCAATTCCTTCGCCATTTTTGATGCGATTTCTCCAACTCTTTCCGAGTGTTTTAATTCTCTAAAACTCTTATCAAATAGAGTTGTCATAATCATATCAATTGTCTTTTTAGACATGCTTGATCCATCATATATTTTATTATTGTGTAGGTTCTTTAAAGCATCATTACGAATCTTATAAATGTCTGAATTCTTCTCAGTAGAAGTAGCACAACCAAAACTAACGTTGATGATAAAATTAAAGTTCGGCATGGTCGATATTTCTTGTTTCACTTTGCTAACCAAGTCTGTGCATTCTTTTTCGGATATATTTTCCATAACCATAGCGAATTCATCCCCACCGACACGGTAAACTAAGATATTCTTGCTGGAATATTTGTTCAGTATTTTTGCGATATCGATAAGCAATTGATCACCAACTTCATATCCAAATGTTTCATTGATCACTTGGAACGTATTGATATCACAAATAGCGAGTGATATTGGATGTTTTGGGTGTTCTTTTCGATGGAAAAGATATTTGTCGAATGAAATACTATTATTCACTTTTGTAAGAATATCAAATCTTGACAATTCATTGATTTTTAATTGGTGAGCATAGAGTTCTGTTAAATCTTGAATGATTCCTATTCCCCCAACAATTTCATCATTTTCGAAAATTGGAGAAAACTGAACTCTCGTTGGAAACTCATGATTTGAAAATACTGATCTATAGAATCCTTCAAAAATTGAAGTTTCACCAGCTAACGCTGCTTCTAAAGTTTTCACTAGTTTTTTATTCGGTAAATTCTTCATGTCTAATCCTACTAAGTTCTCTATGTCGGTATGCAATATTTGACCGAATTTTTCGTTTGAAATCTTGATAACACCATCTTTATCATATTGAATCATTCCCAGAGGGTTTTCATCATAGATAGTCCGATACTTTTTTTCATTGATAGTGAGTTGCTCTTGCAGAAGGTTTCTTTGGGTGGAATTGATAATTGCTTTCGCTACTAGCATAGTAGCCACTGGATAAATGCTCATAATAACAATGAATACTGGTACTAATGTATTTAAATCAT
>CAZUQS010000011.1:12983-15426 GCA_964622615.1 uncultured Candidatus Izemoplasmatales bacterium
CACCTAAAAATCTAATATTAGGATTTACCTTTATTATTAATGTATTTAAATCATCTGTGTAACTAAACACAATCTGTGATAATAACATCGGTATATGAACTGCTAGGCCGAATAAATACAACTCTAATAATATATGTAGTTTGGTCTTTCTGAAAATGAACTTTTTCCAAAGCATCCCAATTAATAAAGCAAAGACTATCGTAGATACTCCTGCATATACTCCTACATCACCAACGTATATACGATATCCAATCGCAAACACAGCTGTGATAACTGCGGTTACGCTAGAGAACATTAATCCGACGACACTGATGATTACGGATCTAGTATCAAATATAACACCAGCTTGCATTTCCCAAGCATTTAACATTATTCCGATAGTTACCGCTCCAAATATAATACCTTTAGCAATTTTTGATGACAAACTCTTGGGTCTGTCTTTCGAAGTAATGTTTGGAAAACTTAATAAAAATAAAAATGCAAATAAAAATCCTACATTTAATGTGATACCTCTAATAATATCCATATATACCCCTTAATAAGTATCTTTCAACAAAGATTATAACATTATATAGTTTTATAAACAATTAGGGAATCATTATTTATGAATCTTTTACAACTGTAGTTATTCTACCACCTATTTCAGAAATCTCCTTGACAAAGCATAGGAAAACGTTTTATAATTAACATACAAAAGTTAATATTGGTAGAGACAAATGAGAACAAACTGAAAATCAGATTTTTGAAGTTCTTTTTTGTTTTTATTTGGGAGGCAATCACATGTTAAACCAAAGAATAATACCAGCGATTTCAAATCACAAGAACATGAAAAAGTTTTTGGAATCAGACTTAAAGTATGGACTACTAATGAATTTTCAGTTAGCTCAGCTAGAAGACCTTGTTATTGCGATGAAGAAGAACAATAAAAAAGTGTTGATTCACTCGGAATTGATCAAAGGGTTATCAAGTGATGAATATGGTGCAATCTATTTAATTCAATCTCTCAATGTAGATGGAATTATATCGAGTAAACCAAAAGTGATTGAGGTTTGTAAAAAGAGATCTGTTATTGGAATTTATCGATTCTTTATAAAAGATTCCATATCCTTAGAACAAAGTCTTGACATTGGACGAAGGTTAAATCCAAGTTTTGTGGAAATATTGCCATCCACTTGTTTTGAACTGATTCCATATATCAAAAAGAAAATCCCATGTGAAGTATTGATGGGTGGACTGATTAAGAATGAGAGTCAAGCAAAAAGATGTTTCGATCATGGGGCTATCGCTTTAACCACATCTGATACGAATTTGTGGAGTTATAAGAATCAACCGAAAATTTAATATATTAAAGAGAGAATAGAGTAAAAAAAATGAAAGTTTTTTTTGCTTTTTATTTAGAAGGGAAGATAATATGTATGATTATGTAGTAATTGGGGCAGGAATCATCGGTAGTTGTATTGCTAGAGAATTATCAAAATACAACGTCAAAGCATTGGTTTTAGAAAAAGAAAATGATGTAGCGAATGTTCAAACATTAGCGAATAGTGCGATTATTCACTCTGGACACAATCCAGAACCAGGTTCTTTAAAAGCAAGACTATCCGTATGGGGGAATCAGCTATATGAAGAAATGGAACACGAGTTAAGCATTCCATTGTTAAGAACAGGAGCGTATGTTGTTGCTCACAACAAAGAGGAAGAAGATAAGCTTGATGAGCTTGTTGAAACCTCAAAACTAAATCAAGTACCAGAATTTGAAATTCTGGATTTTAAAGATGCTGTTAAGACAGAACCCAATTTATCAACAACTACTACAAAAGTGTTATCCCTACCAACAACGAAAGTAACGTATCCATGGGAAGTTGCATTTGCCTGTATGGAAAATGCAATCTTAAATGGAATCGAATTTCAAAAGAATGCAGAAGTTACCAAACTTATAAAAGACAATGATGTGTTCACAGTAACCATCAATGGTAAAGACATTGTACATACAAAGGCTGTTATCAACGCAACAGGCGTTAATGTAGACGATATTTCCGGTATGGTAGAATCTCATGTCGAGTACAAAATAAAACCGCGTAGAGGCGAATATTTTGTATTAGATAAAAGAGTGGTTGGATTTGTTAATCATGTGTTATACCCGCTTCCTACGGAACTTGGTAAAGGCGTATTGTTAACTCCTCAAGTACATGGGAATATTTTAGTAGGACCAGATAGTAAAGTAGTCGAAGACAAGCACCGTACGGATAATACCTTTGCTGGATTAGAATATGTTAAAAAGAATGCAGGTGCATTAGCAGATAATATTCCATTCCACCAAATCATCCGTTCTTTTGCTGGAATTAGAGCGAGTATAGATCAAGAAGATTTCATTATCAAGGAATCGGATGAAGTATCCGACTTCTTCCATGTTGCTGGAATCGATTCTCCTGGACTAACTGCA
>CAZUQS010000012.1:0-15155 GCA_964622615.1 uncultured Candidatus Izemoplasmatales bacterium
TTAGGGTTTGATAAGCGTTTTGTTCAACGATAAGGATAGTTGTTCCTTTTTCTTTAATTTGTTGAATCTTTTGAAATATTTCTTTAACAATAAGTGGAGCAAGTCCAAGTGAAGGCTCATCCAATAATAATAGTTTTGGTTTCGCCATTAAGGCTCTCCCAATAGCTAACATCTGTTGTTCTCCACCCGATAAGGTTGAAGCTTGTTGTTTCCTTCTCTCTTTCAAAACCGGAAATAATTGATACACTTCATCTAGTTGCTCTTTTGTTATTTTTTTTGCTGATTTAGAAGTTTTAACAATTACTCCTTCTGCAGATTCTTTCTTACTCACTTCTTTTTTTAATGTATAAGCACCAACGAATAAATTTTCTTCAACGGTCAACCCCTTAAGAATCATTCTTCCTTCTGGTGATTGGATAATTCCTTTAGCAGCTAATTTATATGGTTCTAAATTAGTGATTTTTTCTCCTTTTAAAAGAATATCTCCTTCTGCAGCTTTAACCAATCCGTTAACCGTTCTAATAGTTGAAGTTTTCCCAGCTCCATTAGCTCCTAATATAGCCACAATAGTGCCTTCTTCAACATTTAAATTAATTCCTTTTATCGCTCGAATAATTCCATAATCAACAACTAAATTCTTAATTTCTAACATATTAGTCATATTACTCACCACCTAAATATGCTTCTTGAACAATTTTGCTGCTTTGAATTTCCTTAGGTGTTCCTATTGCCAATTTTTGCCCAAAGGAAATAGCACACACGGTATCACAGATATTCATAACGAGTCCCATATCATGCTCTACCAAAAATATTGTTGTATCATATTCCTTGCGAATTTTTCGGATAGTATCTTCCAAAACTCTAGTCTCTGCTTCATTAAGACCAGCAGCTGGTTCATCCAAAATTATAAGTTTAGGATTCACCATCAATGTTCTTGCGAGTTCAATTTTTTTAAGAATACCATATGGTAATCCGAATGGATAAGCATAGGTGTACTGAATTAAATCTAAATCCCGTAAAATCTTCTCTGCTTTTTTTCTTATTACAACTTCTTCTTGCCTTAATAATCTTGAGTTAAATAGATGCCCAAAAAATCCGCTGCGATAAGTTGTATGTGCAGCAATTAATAGATTTTCAAGAATATTTAGTTCCCAAATCATTTCAACATTTTGAAATGTTCTAACAATGCCTTCCCTAATAACGTTGTGAACAACAATATCATTCAGATGAACTACTTCATTAAGCTTATTTTGAAAATATATATGTCCATCCGTTGGCTTATAGAATCTTGTTATACAGTTAAAAACTGTTGTTTTACCGGCACCATTTGGCCCTATTAACCCGAAGACTTCGCCTTTCTTTACTTCGAAAGTCAACTTGTCTACAGCTTTCAAACCACCAAAATGCATCGATAAATTATCTACTTTTAAAAGAACCCCCTCATCCAAACTAAATTTGGATGAAATATTTAAATTTGCTAATTTAGTTTTATATACTTCATATCTTGTTTGATAATTGTTAATACGATTTTCTACTTTCATTTTAAGAGAACGAATCAAATCATTATATTTGGTATCAATCTTTGTAATCTTTGATCCATATTTATCTTGCAATATCTTTGCTTGATTATTGTAAAATAATTCAGCCCCTTTGTTAGGGGTATTGATATAATACTTTCTTTTTATATCATCTAACTCGTTATTTTTATCTTTGTTCAGTTTATCTAAAGAAATTTTTTCATCAATATTTTTTCGTTTTATTATTTGTTTTAAAGCGCGTTTTTTCCAATAATACTTTTCTTCAATTTTTTGTAATTGTAATTCATATGTTTGTTTTAAAAATTCTGATGATACTCCCGCTTTAATTTCATATGGTAATAACTTATGTTTGATCTTTAAATCTAAAAATTCTGACTTTTGTTTTAATTGATCTTCATAATAATTCACTTTAATTGGAAGATAGTTTTTATTGAATTCTAGATTAGTCTGAATTTTCTTTATTTGTCTTGAGTACAAAAATGCTTTGATGTTACTCAGAATCGGAACCATAAATGTACTCCTTTCTGCGTTTTTTCCAAAGTTTAATTTTTGTTTTTAGTTTGTATACTGTGGTATTAACCAGCCTAATTAACCCTCCAGGATAATATATAATTACTACTATAATAAGAGCGCCATTAAACACAATACTAATTGCGGGGTTATCCACAAAGAATTGTATTTGATTTAAAACAGCTAGGTTTAATCCAAAAATCATGAACGTTCCTAGTACAATTCCGTATATTGACTGTGATCCACCAACGATTACAGCGGCTAAAATATTTAGTGAGAATGCGAGTGACCAAGTAGTCGGTATACTAAATGAAATATATGACATATAGAATACTCCACCTAGTAAAGCGTATACAGTTGCCACGATGAAAGCAAGCATTCTATATTTAAAGATACTTATTCCCATTGCTTGTGCTGCAGACTCAGAGTTTCTCATCGCAAGCAAAGCTCTTCCTGTGGGACTTTTCATTATATTCAACGTTAATATCATTATAAATAACATAAATACTGCTAGTACAACAAATATTGCATTGTGATTTATTTGAATTAATTTGTTAAATATAACAATGCCATCGAGGTTAAGTCCATTTGTTCCATTTGTGAATACAGTAGCATTTTTAAACACTTCATTAAGAATTTGTGACAACCCTAAGGTGATAATAGCCAAATACATACCTTCGATTCTTAATGAGATAAATCCAACAATAGCTCCTATTATGATTGCTCCCACAATCGTAATCAGTAAAATCAAAAAGATTGAGGTTCCTAAAGAGTTTGTCATGTATCCAATGATATATGTACCCACGCCTACAAATCCAGCAGTACCAAGCGATGCAAGTCCTGCATATCCTAAAAGAATACTAAAACCAAGTGCAATAATAATATATATCATAGTCAACCCAAATGCTCGTAAAATTGTAATTGGGACGTCAACTCCTAGCACTCTTGCAAATTGAACTGCAAGCATTAATAGAGTTAGAATTACGAACCCAAAATATGGATGGTTTTTTATAGAGTTAAATTTTGCTTTTCTGCGTTTGCAAACTTCATTATTATAAATCATAATTACACCTTCTTCGCAATCTTCTTGCCAAATAAGCCCATCGGTTTAACTAAGACAATAATCAAAATAATTAGATATACAACAGCGTTTTTCCACAATCCAACCACAAAACTTAACAATCCATTTAATATCGGAATAAGAATACTTGCAACCAATGGTCCAGCAAATGACGAGAAACTTCCTAATATTGCAGCCATGAAACCATTCACTTGAGTAGGAACCATCATCGAAACACCAGCAATTGTAATACTTGGAGTCAAAATCACCGCAGCAACCCCGCCAAGCAATCCTGCAATACCCCAACTCATTGCTGTAATTATTCTAGTATTTACACCCATCATTCCTGCAACAACTTCACTTGAAGCTGTTGCTCTAACTCCAAGTCCCCATTTAGTAAATCTTAACGCTGAGAACAACACTACTAAAAGAGTGATTGAAATTATAAGCGAATAAAACCCATGAGATGTTATACTTAATAAATTTCCAAATAAAGTGAAACTAATATTTGGTGCATAAGACAATTTAGGAATTGGAAGCGGTATTGTTCCAAATACTAGGGGAATAGATCCCGCAAATACTAATACAAGTCCCATTGTAATCATTTGTTTTCCAACTGATGTAATTACCTTTGCTCTTCTTATTATTAGTACATCAATTAAAATTCCTAATATAAATGCTGTTACTGCACCAACTATCATTGCAAGAAAAACAATAGTAAAATTACCTAATTCTACTAGTTCAGTAGCAAAACTTAATATAAATGTTGCTGCTACATATGCTCCAACTGTTGCTATCATTCCTTGAGAGAAATTTGTTGTATTCGATGTTTTAAAGATTAATACAATTCCTGTAGTAGCCAAAGCTAGCACACAAGAATTCACAACAGAATTCACAATAGATTGCAACATAATTCCCGTAGGATTAAATTCTTCAGGGAATATTTGATGAATTCTATAAAACAAGAATAATAATCCTAAAGCAAGAAAAACGTTAATCAGTATTGATTGTATTTTGCTTTTGTTTTTAAGTTTTCTTAATATTAGTGTATTAATTAGGAAGAAAACGACAACTAATACTAGAACAAATAATATAACTAATTCCCAAAAACCTTCTGTATTAGGCATCTGTCTCACCCCACTTTATAATATTAGCTGCCCATACATATCCAATCCCAGCAGCTAACATACAAACTACAGAACCGTCTTTCACCTTCTCTTGTTTTAATGCAAGGTGCAAAGATAGTATTTGATCTATTTGACCAATATGTCCGTATTCTTCTAAATAAATTGCTTGGTTTTCATTCAAACCAAGAGCATCTAAAATACCTAAATGTCCTGATTTCTTGATATGTAATATTGCTAAATAATCGATATCTTTTCGTTCTAATTTTGATTTTTCTAACGCTTTATCAATGCACATAAACCAATTTGTCATTGATACTTGATTTAAACGTTCTTTCATTTTAACAGAATCCATTAATCGTAATGATTTTTTTGATTCTTCTAAGTTTTCATGTGTAATTGGTACTGCAGTTCCACCTATTTCAACGCCAGCTGTTCGAGCTAAAGAACCATCAGCAATAATATGTGATCCTAACAATACGTTTCTATTATAATTTTTTTGAAGGATAATTGCTCCTGCTCCTGCTCCCAAGTTATACATCATTGACATGTTTTTATCTGTGTAATCTACAAAGTCGCTATTGCGATATCCTCCTACTACCATGATCGTATGGATATCATCATCAGCTACTAACATGTCTTTCGCCATTTTCATCGCTGAAACAGTTGTACAACATCTATTTGCTACATCGATACCCCAGGCATTTACTGCACCAATTTTATCTTGAATATACAAAGCCGAAGTTGTTAAAGGATACTCTTTCCATTCTTCACCAACGCATAATATAACGTTTATATCTAAAGGATTGATGCCAGTATTTTTAATTGCATCCAATGCAGCAAAAACACCCATTTCTTGTGTTCCATCAAGTTTACCAGGTAATAGTTTACTCTTAATACCTAGTTTATTGATAACAGCATCTTCTGTCCATACTCCATTTGTACATTCGCTGATTTCTTTAGCGTTTATTCTATTTTTTGGCAGATAAATTCCTGTACCTACAATTCCTATTGTCGGCTTTTTCATAATAATCACGTCTTTCTTTATTATATTTATAGCCTCATTCCGCCATCAACTTGAATGGTTTGACCAGTTATGTAAGATGAATCTCCTCCAGCTAAGAAAGCAGCTACTTTAGCAATTTCTTCTGGTTGACCCAAACGTTTTAACATTGTTAATTGTGCAAATTTATCCAATAACTCTTGAGGAACTGTTTTTAAGATATCTGTCATGGTATATCCAGGAGCGATTGCATTTACTCTTACTGGTACACCTTTTCTCGCAAATTCTTTTGCCCATGTTTTTGTTAAGCCAAGAATACCAGCTTTTGTAGCTGCGTAATTTGCTTGTCCAATATTTCCAAACACACCTACAACAGAAGAAATGTTAATGATAGATCCTCCACCAATTGTTTCCATTTGTGGACCAATATATCTTACAAGATTGAACGCACCTTTTAAGTTGACATCCAATACAAGATTCCATTGTTCATCGGTCATTTTTCTAGTCATGGAATCCCTAGTGATTCCAGCGTTGTTCACTAGAATATCAATTTGTCCATATTTTTCAACAGTATCATTGAAGAACTTCTTGCATCCTTCAACATCTGTTACATTTAATTTATAAAATTCAACATTGTCCATTTCATATGTCATTTCGCCCATATCACAAGCGATTACGGTCGCACCATTATTAGCAAGTTCTTTAGCAATTTCCATACCAATCCCTTTTGCTCCACCAGTTACAACTGCTATTTTGTTTTTTAATTTCATGTTTGTCCTACTTTCTCTTTATAATAATACTGGTTCCCATTCCGCCACCTATACAAAGACTAGCCAAACCAGTATGTAAATCTCTTTTAATCATTTCATGAAGTAATGTTACTACGATTCTATTACCAGAAACCCCAACAGGATGACCAAGTGCAATTGCACCACCATTTACATTGGTTCTTTCTAATATTTCTTCAGCAGTTAAATCATGTTCTTCTGCTAATTCTGTAACAACTCCTATTGATTGAGAAGCAAATGCTTCGTTCAATTCAATCAATTCCATTTCGGATAATTTCATATTTACTGAATTCAATGTATTTCTAATCGCTGGAACTGGTCCAAGTCCCATATAATTTGGATCCATGGCCGCTTGTCCTACTGCAACGATTTCTGCTAAAACAGGTAAATTATATTTTTTAACCATTTCTTCGCTCGCTATTATAACAAATGAAGCTCCATCATTAATACCAGATGAATTTCCAGCAGTTACGGAACCATCCCTTTTAAATGCAGGTCTCAATTTAGCTAGAATTTCAGGAGTAGTACTCCGATTAGGATACTCGTCTTTTTCGAAAACAATAACACCTTTTCTTGTTTTAATCTCTATAGGCACGATTTCGTCATCAAATCTACCTGAATCAACAGCTGCAATAGCTTTTTGTTGTGATTCATAAGCAAACTTATCTTGTGCTTCACGAGATATGTTATGTTTTTCTACAATATTCTCTGCAGTAATACCCATATGCATTTCTCCAAATGCATCTGTTAAAGCATCTTTCAATATATGGTCTTCTGCTTGCATTGCGCCCATTTTATTTCCAGACCTGTTTTTTCCCGAAAGCATGAACGGTGCACCTGACATCGATTCTACTCCACCTGCAACTACAATATTACTAAAACCAGCTTGAATACCAATATATGCATTCATAATAGCTTTCATCCCACTACCGCATACCATATTCAATGAATATGCAGGTACACTGTCAGGGATACCTGCTTTAATAGAAATCTGTCTTGCTATCCCTTGACCTATATTCGCTGGTAAAATATTCCCAACAATTACTTCTGTTATTTCTTCTTTAGGAATTTTTGTTTCTTCCAATAATGCAGATAAAACTTGTGAACCCATGTCTGACGGATGTACATCCTTTAACGTACCTAAAAATGACCCGATAGGGCTTCTTTTTGCTCCGACTATATAAATCTTCTTTTTCAATTTATGTCCTCCTTGAAAATTGTATTAAATTATCTATATGAATATTTGTTCATATTTTGGTATAATTTTAATATTTTTTCGTGAAAATGTCAAGCGCTTTCATCAAATGAAAATATTTTCATAAATAATATATTTCACCTATATATGGGGGTGCTAGTAAAAAAGGTCTAAAATTAGCGTTTCCAGCTTGAAACCTGTTTTCATTGGTGTTTTTTATAGAAAAGGTGAATTGATATTCATGTGAATATTTTTTCAGATTGATATTGTATTTTTCTCATTTATAATATAAAATGTTATTGGTGATATTATGGAAAAACTGAATTATCGTTTGCCTAAAACTAAAGTAGGAGAAAGATCATTTAAAAAAATCATTAAAGCAGGGCGATTATTATTTGCTAAAGATGGTTTCCAAACCACATCTATTAATGATATAATTGCAAAATCAAAAGTAGCTGCAGGAACGTTCTACATATACTTTGATAATAAGCTTGCGTTATACATGTATTTATTAGATGAATATCGAGTGAATATCAGAAAAGCTGCTTCGGAAGCAATTCATGGTTTGAAATCGCGCTATGATATTGAAAGAGCGGGACTAAAAACCTTCCTCCAATATGTTAAGAGAGATCCTCTTGCATATAAGATTATCTGGGAATCTCTTTTTGTAGATTATGATATCTTTAGAGAATATTATATGTCTTTTGCAAAATCGTATATTTATCATTTGAAAAAATCCGTTGAACGCAATGAACTTCGAGACGATGTGGATTTAGAAACAACAGCGTATATACTTATGGGTATTTCAAATTTTGTGGGATTACAAATCATATTCAATAAAAAATCCGATGATGTGGATATTGATTTCGTTGTTGAAGAAGCAATGAAAGTATTACAAAATGGTTTATTTAAATAAAAAAAAAGAGGAGCTATCGTAGCTCCTCTTGATTTATTAAGTGTCCAAAACTTGTCATATCCCAAGGTGAATTTGCAATTAAAGGTTCTATCTCTCCAACTGATTTTGGATGATTGAAATAATATCCTTGCATAAACCTGATTCCTAAGTTTGCCATACGGCTAATCATGTTTTCATCTTCAATTCCTTCTGCGATAACAATTTTTGATTGTTCTTTTGCTTTTCGAATGACTTTTATAAGCGAATTTGCTTCTTCATTGTCATCCATTAGCATTAAGACATTAGTACGAGTTAACTTGAAAATACCAGCGCTTAAATTAGGCATCCAATCAAGCACTTGATAATTTTCTCCAACATCATCAATTGCTACTCTAAATCCAAACTTTCTGAATGCTGCAAGATTACTTAATGCAACTGGGCTTCTTTGAAGTGCGAAGAAATCAATAATTTCTAAACAGAATGTTTCTGCGGTAAGACCATATTTTTTAGTAATATTATGAAATTGCTGTGCCAATCCTTCTACTTCCAATTGTTTTTGACTCAAATTGGTAGAAATATATAAATCTCGGATTCTCATTTTGCTATTCCAGTTTTTATACTGAGAAACAATTTTTTCGAATCCCCAAGTTCCAAACCAAGTAATATCTCCAGTTAATTCCATTACGTTTAAGAATCTACCAGGGGATAATATTCCCATTGTTGGATGATTCCATCTTAATAAAGACTCAAGTCCAATAATTCTTCCGGTTTTTACATCAACAATTGTTTGATAATACAACAAGAATTCATCGTTTGAGATGGATTTTTTAATTTCTTGGTAATAGTTCGCATTGAATTGTTCTGTTTCAACCAAATCTTCGGAATACATACTAAAACGATTCTTCCCGCCTTTTTTTGATACATAAACAGCTATTTCAGCATTTTTATGTAGTTGTTCAGCGCTAATACCATCATATGGAAATACTACTAAACCAATAGACGCTGTTATTGTTTCTTCAACAATCTTATGAGGTTCTCGGATCAAATCTAACAATTCATTTCCAATTTCATTCATTCTATCAGCATCTACAGATCCTTGGTAATAATATATAAATACATCCTCATCCAGGTGTCCTGCAATAACATCTTTTCCACCGAGCTTATTTAATTTTTTCTCCAACTCTTTTAATAATTTATCCACTGTTTTTTGTGGGTATTTTTCATTCACATAACGGAAATCATCAAGGTTAATCAAATACATTACTCCTAGGTCGCCTTCTTTGGTGTTTTTGATTGATTTATTAATTGCGACCATAACCTTATCGTCTTTGCTAACAGTTAATTTGTTAGTAAATATACCGTCATCATCGGTCCCTTCAAATTCATCATCTTTGTCACGTATCGCATGCTTGTGCTTTCGATGTTCGGAAATCTCATGGGAAAGATTACGGTACAGGAAAAATAGAGCAACAATCGTTACTACAATTATGAGTATTGCGGTGACTAATTCAAATGCATCTGCACCTATTCCTGCTAAAAATCTAAATTTAATCATACTCTCACTCCACTTCATTTAACTTCGCATAATAGTCGGCTCTTTTATTTTTCGGCACATCATTAAATTTCTTTATATATGCCATTAAATCTTCAATAATTAAAGGTTTAGAGAAAATATAGCCTTGAAAAACATCCGTGTATATTTGTTTTAAGTACTCATATTGCTTTCTGGTTTCTACACCTTCTGCGATTACCTTCATATCTAAATTATGCACAAGATTTACAATTGTTCCAATGATACGATGGTCTTTTTCTGTTGTAAATATACCATCAACAAATGATTTATCAATTTTCAGATTGTCGAAATTGATTTGTCGTAAATACGTTAATGATGCGTATCCAGTCCCAAAATCATCTAGTGACAACTTGACGCCCATACTATGTAATTCTTCAATCGTATCTTCCAGTAACACTGACGCTTCAATAAATACAGACTCCGTAATTTCCAATGTTAGGAAGTTCGGATTGATATCAGTATCCTTGATAATTCGTTTTACAATCGTTAAAAAATCTTTTTGAAGAATTTGTACTGGTGACACATTGACACTCATAACAAATTCCTGTTTGAATTTTTTTCTAAGTTCAACCTGTCTCAAACAAGCTTCTCTTAGAATCCATGTACCAATCGGAATAATCATATAAGATTCTTCAGCATTGGCAATGAAAACAGTAGGCCCAATCTCACCTAGTGCAGGTGAGTTCCATCTAGCTAATGCTTCAAATCCATATATTTCACTACTGTTTGTAATTAAAGGTTGAAATTTTAAATAAATCTGACCTTTCTCAATTGCTTGGGATAGTCGCTCTGAAATTTCTGCTTGATAACTAACTGATCTAGCAATCTTTTCATTGTAGAATATGATTTTTTTGTTTCCATATTCACTTGCTTTATATAAAGCGGTATCGCATTTTTTAATTAAATCATTTAGAGTTACGCCATCCGTAGGATATACGGCAACTCCAATATGGAATTTTACTTGTGTTTTTATATTTTTTACAACAAGAGGCTCTCTAAAATACACTAAAAGTTTATTTAAAGTATACTCAACAGACTCTAATGATTGTACATTTTCTTTGATATAGATGAATTCATTACCACCATTTGAAAACAACGTTTTCTCGGTTTTTAATACATTTTTCAATTCATCTGCAATCGCTTTGATTAAATTATCTCCAATCATTTGCCCTTTGGTAACATTAATGTTCTTTAAGTTGTCTACTTGAATCAAACAAACGGCTGCTTTACTATTGGATTTAAATATCGTTGCGTCTACTTCTTTACTTGATGATGCGCGGTTTTTAAGTCCGGTTAATATGTCATATGCTAGCGTGTCGTATGTGATTTTTACTTGCCGGTCAATTTCTTCGGACATTAAATTAATCGCATCCCCGATAGTTTTGAATTCATTGTTATCCTTAATAGCAACATGAACTTGATAGTTACCATTTTTTATTTTTTCAATGGTTTCTAAAATGTCATCAATTGGGAGTAATGATTTTTTTACAGAGCGATTCATAAATAATGCAATCATTGTAATTGCAATTCCAGCTGCCGCAACTAGAATTAAGAACATGATTTCTAGTTGAAATAACTGATTATTATAGAATAACGTCACCGTGGTAAAACTCGTACCTTCAATATCAGAGTATATTGCATAAAATTGACTGTTTAAAGCGTCAATATAACCAAACCCAGACGCAATGTAGTTGCTTAATATGTAATTGACTCCTTGCGTTCCATAACTATTTGCTTCATCAATACTAGGATAATTTATAGCATCTTGCATGAAGTAATCTTCATACTGTTCTCCTGAAAAATACATTAATTTTGGTCTATCACTCATACTGGAAAATAACATTACTTCATTGTCATCTTGTATTTTATTCTCTTTGATATCCGTTAAAAGAGTGGCAAGATTTGTTAATTTAATATCAATTCCAACATATCCAATCAATGTTGTATCATCAAACACTCTTTCAATATATGTAATTACGTATTCCCCGGTTAACCCATCCGTGTACGGATCTGTTAAAACAAAGCTCACTCCAGAAATAGCTGTAAACCAAGGACGCTCTGATAATTTCCAATCTGTAAAAGATAATTGACCATTATAAGTAATTCCACATCCGTCTGACCCGCTTGAACATTCGGTATCCGTTGCTAAATAGACCAAATCATATAAACCATCTTTTTGGTAATTCATTACGGATTCTGCTTGAATAAGATAATTGGAATAAATATCATAATTAGGGTCCGCAACATTTACAATTGCTGGATTTCCCGCATTGACATAATTTAAATATTCGATAATGTCCGAATCAGTCGCCAGCTTATGAGCATCCGATTCTATAGAATCAATAATATCGGCTACTGTTGTAGTTACTATTTGATTTTGGTACATGGCATTTTCTTCTTTTGAATTGTTGATATTTAAGTAATATAGAAAGACAGTACTTGCAACAATCAATACCAGAAATAGCGCGTCAAGAAAAACCGTTAAACCAACGATTTTCTTTATTAAACTATTTTTTCTAACGTACGTCGTCTTCTTTGCCATTAAAAATTCACCTCTTATTTATTCTTCAAACCAAGATTTATAGAAATCAAATAATCCAAACGGAACATCGGTTATCGGTGCCGTTATTGATCTAATATAAACATTAAACCTTCTTGTTCTGTTCGTCGTTGCATATTCAATATAAAAATATTTTCCATTCAAACCACTAACATAATCACTGGCATCATTTAAATAATACACATCATATTCTATTTCATAGGTATAAATAGCGTTTAAGTATTGATCCAGTGGAAGCTCTACTTCAAAGGTATAGAATCCAGCCTTATTTCTACCAAACTTGTAAGAATACGGAACGTCTGATGTATAGTTAAATTGAGTCATTCTGTTGTTCAAACCATTTAATATTGAAAATGTAGGATAGTCTTCAGGATCTGTTACATTATATACGGTATCGTCCCCATTTGTATCAAGATTCTTAACAGTAATAATAATTAATTCATCGCTAAACCCTACAGATTGATTGGCTACAACACAACTGCCTTGTGTTGCATCAGTACAATAATAGATATCAAAAACAACTGATAAATTATATGTAACATCAGTAACTGTGATGAAATAATAAGCCGCTGTTAAGCCATCTTCAGTTGTAATCCGGTACTGAATCATGACTTCTTCGCCTTCTTCAGGTTCTAACATAGTATCAGGGAACACAGTAAAGTCTGTTGCTAGTAATGCCTTGTCTTCAGGACTTGATGCTGCAGTCACTTCCGCTGTCCAGTACCAAGACGTTGTAGTTGGATTATAAGCAAATCTTGCTGCAGATCCACCATATGGTAGGAAATCTAAGAAATATGGAACATAAGAATCTAGTGGCACATTACTTACCTTACCGTCAATCTTATAATATCGATATTCTGCTACATCCGCTTCATCATAGTCAATACCATCAAAGTATACTGCAGGGTTATATGGTACCGAAATAGGAACCCCAGAAGAATTTGTTATTGAAATGTCTGGGTAACTAGTTTCGTTTGCCAATTCTGAGAACACAATGTCCGTTAAGTATGGATTTGTACCCAAATCTTTCTCAATAACTAAATCAGTTGAATACGTCACATATTCTGTTGATGATCCATCTCGATAATAGGTGAAGCTAAATGTATATATACCAGGAAGAGTGGAATAGGATATGGTTATGTATAAGTAATCCGTTGCTAAATACGTAATTCCAACTATATCCCCCGCTAGTATTGGTGTAACACCATCATTCTCTGTTGCCGTTACGCTAACTTCTAAATAAGAATACGCGCCCGGATCAATAATATATAAATCTAAACTTTGATCAAATCCTAAATCAACTGCAAATATTGTTGAAGCCGCTTCTCTAGCAGCGTGAATATTACCAATTTGCACATCATTACCATCTTTTTGAACACCAGTTAAATCGACTGATCGTTCAATCAAGTAATGTGTATAAACAGATGAACTCCCACTTTCTGCTTGGACAGTATATTCCATTTGATACGTTTTATACCCATTTGTTATTGTTGTCTGAACTAACCTAGCACTTGTTATTGCTGCAAAAGGACTAATTGATAAACTATCAGTAGTCATGAAATCAATATCAAATGTTACATTGGAAACGTAACTAGGTAATCCTGTTCCATTATTGGTTGTGAAATTCGTTGTTGATGTATCCATATCTACAACATATCCAATATTTACATAGGATGTAATTGTAGTACCAACAATATTTATCGAATCCTCTTCTGAATAATATGTGAAATCTAAAATGGCACTATTTCCAGAAGATCCTTTATCAAAATCACATGTATATTTTGTTGAAGTAGGGAAATAACTATATTCAAAATAATAATCCCCTGCTTTTGATACATCAATAAATGTGAATGTTATATCAAAATACCCTACACCAGTTACAATGTTTACCGGTGTGGAGGTTACTGTATAATAGGATGAACTAACAATCGTCCCATCATTATATTTTACCACAAAATTATTCTTAAAATTATACCCTTGTGTTAAAACACCTTTGTTATCTTCAAAATTTAATTTCACACTACCCAAAGAATTTACTGTTCCAACCGCTGTTATATCTGTTGGATCAGAAACGGTTAAGTTTGATCCACCATTAAATGCCGCAGTCTCAATCTGTAAAGTTCCTGCAATTTGTGCCAATGCTGGTGTAAATTCAATAAAGACTTGAAAATCAGTATAGTATGTGGATGATGCATATAAGTCGTCACCAATAAATGCTTCTGAATACACGGTAAAATACCCAATTGATCTCGTATCATTAACCGTTATATCATTATCAGGTAATGTTACACTTAAAGCTGCTGGATAAGTACTTGATATTGACGCAGCTCTCTCAGGATATAATAAATTATTATATGCTTCAAGCTCAGCCGTGCTTGGTGCATGACCATAATAATCGTCTGCCCTTTCAGCAATCAAAGCTGCTACCGATGTAAGTGCACTTGTAACATCATAATCTGCTGTAGTTTGCACAGGATCATATGCTTCCATTGATATCGAAAAGGTTATCTCATTATTTATATAATCGATGTCAGGCATCGATAAGATAGTATCACTACCACCAGCCTCTTCTTCAATTGTTACAAAAATAGTATCATCTGGAATAATTTCAGATTTATCATTAAATGTTGTTTGTTTCAAATTATCAAACGAAGTTTCTATTGCTGAATCTAAAGCTGTCTTATAGACTGGTGATACTGCTGTATAATCCGTAAGTAAAGATATGAATCCTACATAGTCTTCATCAATCATTCGAACATTAGATAGACTTATATTTTTAGGAATAACAGAACCAAATGATTGTCCTGCTGATGTAGATAAAACATACATTCCATTTGGTCTAGTTGAAACAAATCTAGGTGCTAATAATTCATTTGGCATATAATATATATATTCATTTAAATCTGGAT
>CAZUQS010000013.1:0-14974 GCA_964622615.1 uncultured Candidatus Izemoplasmatales bacterium
TTGTATCCTATGATCAAAATGTTTACCTACTCGATGAAAGATTTGTCAGATTTGGTGAATCCAACAGTTCAATGGATTCCGACAAAACTATACTTTGAAAACTATCGGACTAGTTGGATTGTATTAAACTATGGAAAAACCTTATTGTTTAGTCTCTCAGTTACACTTATTCCTGCACTATTGCAAACCATAACAACAAGTTTAACTGGATATGCTTTAGCAAAATTCAAATTTAGAGGAAAAGCGATATTGTTTGGATTGATCTTAATGACGTATTTGGTTCCCCAACAAGTATATATGATTCCTAGATTTGTATTGTTTGATAAATTAGGAATTTTAGAATCTGCTTGGGCAATCATCTTCCCGGCTACGTTTGGTCAGGGATTATCGTCAGCGATATTTATATTGATTTTCTATCAATTCTTTAGAATGCAGCCAAAATCTTTGGATGAATCTGCAGAAATTGATGGAGCGAACAACTACCAAATATTTATGCAAATTGGGGTTCCACTCGCAGCACCTGCTTATTTGACAGCATTTTTGTTCTCATTTGTATGGTATTGGAATGAAACCTATATATCATCTTTATTTATAGGTAGTGAATTATATACATTACAATTAAAATTATTGAATTTCTCTTCTCAATTTAATTTAGCAGATGGGTTGTCGCAACAGGCTGTGAATGAGGCGATTAAGTATAGTGCAACAATCTTAATCATTTTACCAGTACTGATTGTTTATATCATCATGCAAAAATGGTTTGTAGAAGGAATTGACCGAACTGGTATTACTGGAGAATAGGAGTAGATTATGATTAAAAAACAAATAATACTATTACTAATATTGATGGCTTTATTTGGAATTGTCTCTTGTGGTGAAACATCAAGCACTACCGATGTTATTACCACGGGAACAACTACAGAGGCAGTCACATCAGCAACAACAGCTGCAACAACAGCTGTAACAACAGCTGCAACAACAGCTGCAACGACAGCTGCAACGACAGCTGGCACAATTACAGAAGTAACAACTTCGAATGCTACAACCGCAACAACAACCGAAGAGGCTTATGTATATACACCGATTGCGGTACCTGATTATGTTTTAGAAGAAGAACGATTATCGTTTAAATTCTTTTGGGAAGTTGTCAATGGTGATCCTCAGTCGAATGGCTTTGGAATGATAGCGGACAGGTACAACACAGATACAAATACTTACTCAGCTGCATCGATTGCATCCGTGGGATTTGGACTAGCGTCTTTGCCTGCTGGAGTAGAAAATAGTTGGATTTCATTTTCTGAAGGGTATGACCGTGCATTGGGTACGTTACATACAATTGAAAATATGCAATCCACACATGGATTTTATTATCATTTCGTATCGATGGAAACTGCAATTCGAGAAGGTACAACAGAAGTGTCTATCATTGATACAGCACTGATGATTTGTGGAGCAATTGTAGCGGGAGAATATTTTGGTGGAGAAGTACAAACTATCGCGAATGAACTCTATCAAGAAATTGAGTGGGATTGGTATTACAATCCAATACGTAATATGTTTTATATGGGCTATTCGCCTGAACAAGGGCATTTTGGGGCTTGGGATAGTTACGCGGAACAATTAATGTTGTATTTTTTAGCAGCAGCATCCGATAGTTATTCTGTAGGGATAGAAGCTTACAACACCATGAAAGCAAATTCTACACGGAAACAATATGGAACCAGTGAGTATTTCTATGTTTCCTGGCCTGGAACCTTATTTACCTATCAGTATTCACATGCATTCTTTGATTTTAGAACCGCATTGGATAATGAAAACATCAATTGGTTCAATAACTCCATTGAAGCTTCTGTAGCTGCAAATGATTATGCGATTTTTCAATCGCAAAACTATGAAACATACAGTGCAACAGCATGGGGAAATACAGCTTGTGATGGACCAGATGGGTACGAAGCTTATGGGAACTTGCCAGCAGCTGGAACAATTTATATTGATGGTACATTAGCTCCTTCAGGAGCAATAGGTTCTTTGGTATTTGTACCAGAGTTGGCATTGCCTGCGATGGAGTATTACAATACATTAGATCCCTTACAAGGCAAATATGGCTTGTTGGATTCGTTCAACTTTGGATTAACTGATACAGCTGGAAGTTCGATTATTAGACCAGCAAGAGTTCTTCCGTTAAATGGATGGTTTGATACGGATGTTATCGGTATCGACAAAGGAATTACGTTATTGATGATTGAAAACTATCGTTCGTCTTTAATTTGGGATTACTTTATGCAAAGTGAGATTATTCAAAAAGGATTTGAGGAATTGGATTTTACAATTTTAAATTAAATTCAATTCCAACGAATTGTTTTAAATATAGAATTAAATTATTAAAAAATAGAAATAGGAGGGAATTATGAAAAAAATAATATTGTTTACATTATTATTAGTTTTAGGCTTTAGTTTTGTTGCTTGTAATGATGTAACTACAGCCGCAACTACAGCCGCAACAACAGCTGCAACAACAGCCGCAACAACTGCTGCAACAACAGTTACAACAACAGCGGCGACTACGGTAGCAACGACAGCTGCTACAACTGCAGCTACGACTGCAGCAACAACAGCAGCGACGACTACTCAAGCAACAACCACTGCAGCAACGACTGCAGTTCAATCTCAAACATTAAGTATATTAAATGGTTGGGTTGATTCTGGTGATTCTGTATATACGATTACACAGAGCGCAACAGAGCTAGGTGTTACTTATGATAAAAATAGTTTTTCATGGGCAAGTATGGTATATACGATTGATCAAGACTTATCAGCATTTAATAAATTAGTACTTACGATAAGTGGTTCTGGAACTATGCTTATAAAGATACAAGGAGCTACAGAAACATTCGAAGTATCGATTCAATTAACAGCTGGAGCTGTAACTTACCAATTAAATCTTCGTGATTACGATGTCTTTTTAGGTGGAGTTACTGGAGTTTATCTATTTGCAGGACCAGGGAAAGTAAGTGATACTGGTAACTATACAGTAACTCAATTCAAATTTGATGAAGGAACTGCTTACGGAACTGTTTTAGAAGAAGGAGACTCTAATATTCCTCAAAACGAACAAGTATATGATGGAACCGGAGAAACCTTTGATTTCAGTGCTGGATTTATGGATAGTGGAGATGGAGTTTACGACATTGATAAAACAGGAAGTAATCCAGTTGTTACTTATACCAAAGCTGCAGGATTTGAATGGGCTTATATGATTTCAACTGTTAAGGGCGATTTTTCTGATTTTGACTACGTTGTATTAACAGTAAGAGGTATAACTGCTGGTTCTGTAAAACTTAAAGCTGAAGGTGGAATTCAAAAAGAAATTGATGGTGTTTTCGCTATTGATGAAGAAATCACTCTTTGCTTAGATTTAACTACTTGGACAAATGAACAACTTGATACCTTAACGAAAATATTAGTCTTTGCTGCACCAGGAGCCGCAGCTGGCACTGGAGAATTTGAAGTAGTAGATGCATATTTCTCTAAAGTATTTGTTGGTGAAATTGAAGAAGAACCAAATTATAGTTTCTTAACTGGATGGACTGCAGGAGATCCTGGAGTATATACATTCACAGAAACTGTAAGTGATACATTACAAGTAGATTATGTAAAAGCAGTAGGTCAAAGTTGGATCTTCATGGCGAATGCATTTGATCCATTATTAGCTGCTGAATTTAATACAATGACATTTACTGTTGTAGGTACACTTGGTAAAACATTAATGATTAAACCAAATGACGATGGTGCATTAGAACAAACCATTACCTTTACAGGGGTAGAACAAACATTTACAATATTTGCGTATTCATGGGTAAAAATGGTAATGTTTGCTGAACCTGGAACAGAAGATGTAACTGGGTCATTTGAAATCATAGAAGCAAAATTGACATATGTAGAGCAAGATCCAGTTCATGTAGATGTAGTATATGATGTAAATGAAAACTGGGAAGACAATGAAGGTGGTATTTATACCTTTACAACAGTTGCTGGAGTTACTACAGTAGATTACACAAAAACTGCTGGTCAAGAGTGGGCATTTGTGAAAAATATGTTTAAGGACAATCTAAGTAACTTTGATACCATTACATTAATTGTACAAGGAACTGTTGGCGAACAACTTATCATTAAACCAAATGATAACGGAGCTTATGAACAAACTGTAACATTTACAGGTGATCCTCAAACTCTTACGTTTTCATTAACAGATGTTCCTGAAAAAATTATTATGTTTGTAGATCCTATTAATGGAAGTTTAACAGGATCATTTGATATTTTGAGTGCTACTGTTTATGCAGCAAATCCAGATGTATTCGACTTTGTGGGTGATTTTACTGAAAATGATGCGGATACTTACGACTTTGCAGTGCAACTTGATGGTAGCGTAATTGTTACATATACAAAAGCTGCTGGCCAAGAATGGGTTTTCATGGGCGTAACATTTGATGAAGATCGTGTTGATGGACTCAATACAATGACATTGGTTCTTGTTGGACCGGTTGGTAAAACGATTATGATTAAACCAAATGATAATGGAGCTTTAGAACAAATAATTACGTTTACAGGTGTAGAACAAACTGTCGTTCTTACGGCAGAATCATTTGCGTCTGTTATTATGTTCGTAGAACAAGGTGTTGCTAGTGTGAATGGTACATTTACACTTGTTAGCGCAATGCTATCGAATGTTGTAGAAGAACCTAGTTATAGTTTCTTAACTGGATGGACTGCAGGAGATCCTGGAGTATATACATTCACAGAAACTGTAAGTGATACATTACAAGTAGATTATGTAAAAGCAGTAGGTCAAAGTTGGATCTTCATGGCGAATGCATTTGATCCATTATTAGCTGCTGAATTTAATACAATGACATTTACTGTTGTAGGTACACTTGGTAAAACATTAATGATTAAACCAAATGACGATGGTGCATTAGAACAAACCATTACCTTTACAGGGGTAGAACAAACATTTACAATATTTGCGTATTCATGGGTAAAAATGGTAATGTTTGCTGAACCTGGAACAGAAGATGTAACTGGGTCATTTGAAATCATAGAAGCAAAATTAACATATGTAGAACAAACTGCAGTTGCTGCAGATGTAATATATGATGTTAATGAAAACTGGGAAGACAATGAAGGTGGTATTTATACCTTTACAACAGTAGCTGGGGTTACCACAGTGGATTATACAAAAACTGCTGGCCAAGAATGGGCTTATGTTAAAAATGTATTTTTGGATAACTTAAGTAATTTCGATACAATCACAATGATTGTACAAGGAACTGTTGGAGAACAATTAATCATTAAACCAAATGATAACGGAGCTTTTGAGCAAACTGTAACATTTACAGGTGAACCTCAAATCGTTACATTTGACTTAACAGATATTCCTGAAAAAATTGTGATGTTTGTAGATCCGATTAATGGAAGTTTATCAGGCACGTTCGATATTCTGAGTACTACCGTTTATCAAAACAATCCTGGTGTAGTAGATTTCTTAAATGATTTCGCTGAAAATGATGCTGGTACTTATGATTTCACAATCATTGGTGGTGGAATCATACAAGTGGATTATACAAAAGCAGCTGGACAAGAATGGGTATTTATGATTAGTGAATTCACTCCAGTTGATGTTGATGGTCTAAATACAATGATTTTAGTAGTTCAAGGAACTGCTGGAAAAACAATTATGATTAAACCAAATAATGATGGAGCTTATGAACAAATAATTACGTTTACAGGTGATGAACAAATTATTGTAGTAACTGCAAGTGCGTTTACTTCCTTAGTTATTTTTGCTGAACAAGGTGTAGCGGAAGTTAGTGGATCATTTAATATTCTTTCCGCTCAATTATCTTATGTTGAACCTGATGCATTAATGCCTTGGGTAGAAGTTATTATTGATGATGCTTGGATTGATAATGATGGTGGAATCTATACATTTACAGATACGCTTGGTGTTGTTACAGTAGATTATACAAAAACTGCTGGCCAAGAATGGGCTTTTATCAAATATGTGTTTGAAGATAATATTGCATATCATGATGTGTTTACACTAGTTGTGAATGGGACTATTGGTGCACAATTAATTATCAAACCAAATGATAATGGAGCATACGAACAAACAGTCACATTTGATGGAACAGATCAAACAATTGAATTTATCCTTGCAGAACCATTAACTCATATTCTAATCTTTGTGGACCCAATAAATGGCAGTCTTACAGGTTCATTTGATATAGTTAGCGCAGTTGTTACATCTTCAAGAGCTGTACTTGACTTTACAGGTGATTTTGCTGAAAATGATGCAGGGACTTATGCTTTTGCAGTCCAAGTTGATGACAGTGTTATAGTAACTTACACAAAAGGTACTGATCAATCATGGGCATATATGTCTTCAACATTTGATCCAGATTTAGCATTAGGATTGAATACCTTAACATTGGTTATTCAAGGTACAGCTGGAAAAACAATGCTCATTAAACCAAATGATAGTGGACTTTTAGAACAAGTAGTTACCTTTACAGGTGCAGAACAAACATTTGTTTTTACTGCAGACAATTTTGCAAATATTCTAATGTTTGTTGAGCAAGGTGTTGCTGATGTATCTGGTACATTTACAATTATTAGTGCTACGTTAACACATAGCGATTCAGAATAAATAATTTTTTATATGTGGTTTTCGAAAAAGACTCTAGATTCTTAGAGTTTTTTTTGTTATATAATGATTTAGAATAACTAAGTTTAGATGAAATCATAATAATATAGAATGCTAAGTATAGGGACTCAAGAATATGTAATTTCATTTATGCGTTTACACCTTTTAATTTTTCCTTAATTATCGGTATATTTTATTTGATTTTTATGACAAAAATGTTATAATAATTCTGTAAGCGTTTTCTAAAAAAGAGAAAACTTTATTTATGTAAGGGAAACTACCCAAATACATGGAGAAAAGAGGAATAATATATCACTTTTGAAAAAAAAAAGTGATTTTATTATGGCTGTTATGAAAAATATAACATTTTTAACTGGTTATTATGGATCAGGAAAAACAGAATTAGCAGTAAACCTAGGAATCAAAAACCATGTAGATATGGTAGTTGATTTGGATATTATAAATCCTTATTTTAGAAGCAGGGAAATGGAAGCTGAATTAACGACGCACAACATTCAAACAATATCGAGTGATTTGGATCATAAAGTTCATTTGGATATGCCTTATATCTCTAGAAAAGTGTTTATGCCTTTTATAAAAAAGGGATCAACTGCAATCTATGATTTGGGTGGAAATGATTTAGGAGCAAAACTTTTAAGACAATTTGATGATTATCATAATCAAGAAGTGGATTTATTTTTGGTTCTAAATATATATAGACAAGAGACAGATTCTGTAGATAAGGTATTGAAACTCATTAATAAGATTGAAGGAACTGGTGGTTTTAAGGTTACTGGTCTTATCAATAACACAAATTTACTTCGAGATACAACCATGGAAGAGTTATTGATAGGAGAAGAATTTGTAAGTTCGGTAAGTAAAGCTTCGAACTTACCAATTATATATACTGTAGTGTGGGAAAAATTAGAACTAGATGAATCATTTAAGTATTCAGGAGAATTATTAAGATTAAAACTCTATTTTAGAAAGAGTTGGCTTAAATAAGCGGATAATTTAATATTTTTTAATATTAAACTAAATTATATATTGAATTGGTTATAGGAGGAAGAGTATGCCAAAAGGTAAAGTAACATTTGATTACGAACATTGTAAAGGCTGTTTATTATGTGTTGAGTACTGTCCAAAAAAGATTTTATATCAGGACATGGAGACACTAAACAAGAAGGGATACAATATTATCAGAGTATCAGAACCTGATAAATGTATTGGTTGCGCATTTTGCGCAATAATGTGTCCGGACTCAGTAATTAAAGTGGAGGTGGATAAATAATGGCTAAAGTATTAATGAAGGGCAACGAAGCGATAGCTTTAGCAGCTATTAAAGGCGGAATTGACGCATTCTATGGTTATCCGATAACACCGCAAAATGAGATTTCAGAATATCTATCAAAACATATGATTGAAGATGGTAGAGTGTTCTTACAAGCAGAGTCAGAAGTTTCAGCAATTAATATGGTCTATGGAGCTGCAGGTGCTGGTAAACGAGTAATGACCAGTAGTTCAAGCCCTGGTATTGCATTAAAACAAGAAGGAATCTCTTATATTGCAGCTGCAGAATTACCTTGTGTAATTGTGTCTGTTATGAGAGGTGGACCTGGTCTTGGTGGTATTCAACCTTCTCAAGGTGATTATTATCAAGCAACAAGAGGTGGAGGAAATGGCGATTATAAATTAATCGTATACGCTCCAGAGTCGATTCAAGAAACAATCGATATTATGAAGGAATCTTTTGATATTGCAGATTACTATCGAAATCCTGTAATGGTATTAGTGGATGGTTTGATTGGTCAAATGATGGAATCAGTGGACTTAGAAAAACCTGTAAAAGAACGATTCTTGCCAGAAAAAGATTGGGCAACTACTGGAACGAGAAATCATCCTGGTAGAAGAAATGTAGCGAATTCATTGCATTTAGACCCAGCATTATTAGAAAAACATAATTTTCATTTACAAGAAAAATATAACTTAATAGCAAAAAATGAAACTAAATTTGAAATGGTGAATATGAAAGATCCAGATTACGTGATTGTAGCTTATGGTACAATGGCAAGAATCTGTCGTTCAGCAATTGAAGATTTAGCAGAAAAAGGTATAAACGTTGGGATGATAAGACCAATTACATTAATGCCTTATCCAAAAGCAGCATTCGCAGAAATACCTGAAAACATTAAAGGAATTCTATGCTGCGAGTTAAGTATGGGACAAATGCTTGATGATGTATTGATTTCAAACAAAGGAAAACATAAAGTTGGATTCTTTGGTAGAGCTGGCGGAATGGTTCCAGATCCAGATGAAATCGTTGATGCAATCATAAACTTTGAGTCAAAGGTGGTGAAATAAGATGGCTATTAAATACGAAAAATCAAAAGGTTTAACGGATACGCCTCTAACATACTGCCCTGGATGTACTCATGGTGTTGTACATAAATTAGTAGCAGAATCATTAGTAGAATTGGGCTTACTAGATAAAGCAATCGCAATTGCATCGGTAGGATGCTCTGTGTTTAGTTATCAATTCTTTAACTGTGATGCACAACAAGCTCCACATGGTAGAGCTTGTGCAGAAGCAACCGGAATCAAACGTGTATTACCAGATAATATCGTGTTTACCTATCAAGGCGATGGAGATCTTGCAAGTATTGGTATTGCAGAAACCATCCACGCAGCGAATCGTGGAGAAAACATTACGGTTATCTTCATTAACAATGCAATTTATGGTATGACTGGCGGGCAAATGGCTCCAACATCATTGATTGGTCAAAAAACAACGACTAGTCAAGATGGACGATCTGTAGCACAACATGGTAATCCAATTAAAATCAGTGAAATGTTCGCTACAATTGAAGGGGTTGCATATTTAGAGCGAGTATCCGTACACGATCCAAAACATGTAATCAAAGCGAAAAAAGCGATAAAAAAAGCATTCCAATATCAAGAAGAAAAACGTGGATTTACAATGATCGAAATTATTTCTACTTGCCCAGTAAACTGGGGAGTCAAACCAACCGATGCAATGAAATGGGTTGCGTCTGATATGATTCCAGTTTTCCCTTTAGGTATCTTTAAGGATAAAGGTGATAAGAATGAATGAAGCTAAAAATATAAAAGTTGCAGGATTTGGTGGTCAAGGAGTTATGATGTTTGGTCAAATCCTTGCGTATTCAGCAACAAAAGATGAATTATTTGGTTTGTGGTTTCCATCATATGGACCAGAAACAAGAGGTGGAACAGCGAATTGTTCTGTGATTGTTTCTAGTAAACAAATCAATTCACCTATTTTTAAAAATGCAGATCACTTAGTTGCATTTAACGCTCCATCATTGGAAAAATTTAGAACACATGTAGCTGACAATGGGTTGGTACTATACAATTCTTCATTGATTGAAGAAAAAGTAACAGAATGTAAAACACTTTGTTTGGGTATTCCAATCAATGATATTGCAATTGAACTAGGGAATATCAAAGTATCAAACATGGTTATGTTGGGTGCATATTTAGAATTAACAAAATTATTTGGTGATAAAACCATAGAAGCAATTATTAAGAAATTCTTAGGAGAACGCAAAGCGAATATGCTTGATATCAACATGAAAGCAATTGAAGCTGGAAAAGAATTTGTAAGAAATGCTGGAGTAATATATGCTTAGAACTCTAGATGATTTACGTGTAGCTGCAAAACAAGCTACCAGGAAGAAAATGGCAGTAGTCTTTGCTCATGATGACCATGTTATTGAAGCAGTAAAAGATGCTAGTGATTTTGGAGTCATCGAACCAATATTAATTGGAAAAGCAAACGAGATAGAAGCTTTAGTGAAACGATTTAAATTACAACAACCATATCAAATCATCGATGAATCTGATCCAGTATTAGCTTCTAAAATTGCGATGGATATGGTTAACAATAATGAAGTAGATATCCTTATGAAGGGTTTAATTGACACTAGAATTGTATTAAAAGGTGTTGTAAACAGTGAGTATGGTATAAAAAAATCAAAATTATTGTGTCACGTTGGTATTGTAAGTTTTCCGACAATGGACAGAATATTATTTGCGACAGACGGAGCAATGAATATCGAGCCCGATTGGCAACAAAAGATACTCATCATCGAATCAGCAGTAGAACTTGCTAGAACGTTAGGGTATAACCAACCAAAAGTAGGAATCGTTTCAGCTGTTGAAAAAGTTAATCCAAAGATTGCATCGACATTAGATGCACAGAAGATTGTGGAATACTATCAAGACAAAGATATTGATTTCTTGATTGATGGGCCATTTGCAGTTGATAACTTAGTATCAATGGATTCTGTGAAACAAAAAGGACTTACATCTCCAGTAGCTGGTGTTTGTGATATCTTAATATTTCCAAATTTAGACGGTGGTAACATCTTCTATAAAACAAGTGTATTTTTAGGCAGTGGAAAATCTGCAGGACTTATTTTGGGAGCGAAAGTTCCAATTGTACTTACTTCAAGAGCGGATACTGCAGAAGCAAAACTAAATTCTATAATTTTGGCGGTGGTGAATAAAGATGGATTACTTGCTATTAGTAATTAACCCAGGGAGCACATCCACGAAAGTTGCGATTTATTTGAATGACAAGTTAATCCAAGAATCTTCTTTAAGACATAAAGTGAAAGAATTGGAACAGTTTGACAGTTTGATTGATCAACTAGACTTTCGTAGACAAGTCATCTTAGATTTTTTAATTGCACATAAATATACGGTAAATCAAATTGATATTTTTGTTGGCCGTGGGGGAATGTTAAAAGCACTTAAAAATGGCGGAACCTATTTGGTAACCGATAAGATGCTAAGTGATTTAAGAAGTTGTAAGTACGGAACTCATGCGTCCAATCTTGGAGCATTATTAGCTAGTTCCTTTGCAAAACCTTTGAATAGACCAGCTTATATTGTGGATCCTGTTGTTGTGGATGAGTTCGATGATATCGCTAGAGTGTCAGGACAAAAACTGTTTGAACGCAAGAGTATTTTTCATGCATTAAACCTAAAAGCAACTGCGAAAAGACATGCTAAAACCCAGAATAAAAAGTACGAAGACATGAACTTAATCGTTGCTCACTTGGGTGGTGGAATCAGTGTTGGCCTTCACAGGAAAGGCCGAGTTGTGGACGTTAACAATGCCTTAGGTGGAGATGGTCCATTCTCACCAGAACGGACTGGAACGATTCCTACATATCCTTTGGTAGATTTATGCTTCTCAGGTGATTACAATAAATCGGAAGTAAAAAAACTATTGGTGGGTAAAGGTGGATTGGTATCTTACTTAGGTACTAATAATGGTATAGAAATTGAAAACAGAATCAATCATGGTGACGAAGAAGCACAATTCTATTTTGAAGCAATGGGATATAATGTTGTTAAAGAAATAGGCGCGATGTACTTTGCTTGTAAAGGTAAAGTGGATGGTATCTTAATCACAGGTGGAATGGCTCATAGTAAATACTTTGTGAATTATTTACGTTCTTACTTAGATAAGATTTGTCAAGTATATGTGTATCCTGGTGAAGATGAAATGAGAGCTTTGGCAGAAGGAACACTTAGGACATTACGCAAAGAAGAAAAATTACAAGCATATTAATTTCATAATTAAAACAGATTGGCTTTTCCAATCTGTTTTTTATTTAGCTATTTTTTTTAGCAAATATTGTAATGTATATAGTTAATATGTACGACTTTTAAAATGCTTATTACAAAGAGTTGTTTCATACACATGATATAATGAAGTTAGGAGTTGGTAATCATGAATATGAAAGAATATGTAGATAAACTACTGGCATCTTATAAGAACACAGAAATCAAGAAAGACCATTGTGCTTGTAAGATTCCTCAAAATACGGAAATTAAGAGAATCATCAAACTAACTAAGGAACTAGTATTCCCTGGTTATTTTACTACGAATAATATTAAGGATACGATATCAAGACGGGTAATCAATCGAACAACAAATAAATTGAGAGTAGCGCTTCGAAGACAAATTAATTTCTCTAAGATGTACTTAGCAGATCAATCTGAGCGTAATTTATATAAAAGGGAATCTTGCACATTATGTTTAAAATTCATCAATGAAATTCCACATATTAGAGAAATGATAGCTCTAGATGTAGAGGCGCATTATTTAGGAGACCCTGCAGCACTCAACCACGATCAAATCATTATTTCATATCCGGGTATATACGCAATATTGGTTTATAGGATTGCGCATGTGTTGGATAATCTAGGAGTGATGATCATCCCAAGAATGATGAGTGAGTTTGCTCATCGTGAGACTGGTATTGATATCAATCCAAAAGCCAAGATAGGTCAGAGCTTTTTTATTGACCATGGTACAGGAGTAGTGATTGGTGAAACCACAGTAATTGGCGACCGAGTTAAGATCTATCAAGGTGTTACTCTTGGTGCAATGTCTTTGCGAAAAGGGAAGGGATTAAAAGGAATCAAGCGTCATCCGACAATTGAAGATGATGTTACTATATATTCTGGTGCTTCCATATTAGGTGGTAAAACAGTCATAGGTTCAAATTCTGTTATTGGTTCCAACGTGTTACTAACGGAATCGATTCCAGACAATTGTGTGGTAACGAATAAGAAACCGGAATTAGAATTAAGGAGTAATGTTAAAAATGAAAGTATATAATAGCATTCTAGAGACCATTGGAAACACTCCATTGGTGCGTTTACATAAAATCGAGCAGAAGTATCAGCTAAAATCTAGATTATATGCAAAACTGGAAAGCTTCAATCCTAGTAATTCAGTGAAAACAAGACCAGCTTACTATATGTTTAAGGATTTACAAACAAGAAATCTGATGGATAAGAGTACTACAATCGTAGAATCTACTAGTGGAAACACTGGAATTGGTTTGGCTATGGTTTCGGCGTATTTTGGTAATCCATGTGTTTTAGTAATGCCAGATAGCTTATCCAAAGAGCGAATTGATATCATGAAACTATACGGAGCGACCATTATCTTAACTCCTGGAGCATTAGGGATTAAAGGATCCAATCAAAAAGCGATAGACTTGAATGCTGAAATAGAAAATTCTGTAATACCAAGTCAATTTACGAACCCAGCGAATCCCTTGTCTCATTATGAAACAACAGCACCTGAGATTGCTAAGGCATTGTATGATCAAATTGATTATCTTATGGTAGGAGTTGGAACTGGTGGAACCATAACAGGATTAAATCGTTATTTCAAGGAACATTATATCAAGGCGAAAATCATTGCTATAGAACCAAAAGATTCTGCTGTAATTAGCGGTAGGGAACCTGGAAAGCATACAATCCAAGGGATTGGAGCTGGATTTATTCCAGAAATATTGAATCCAGATATCATTGATGAAGTACTTACGGTTAAGAATGAAGACGCTAATGAAATGACGAAGTTTCTTCCAGCCTATGAAGGGATTTCAATAGGGATCTCAAGTGGAGCTGTTTTATCTGCTGCAATAAAGTATTGTATTAAACATAATTTGGATGATAAAAATATTGTTATGATATTTCCAGATTCTGCAGAAAAATACATTTCAACAGGAGTTTTTGACTAAATTTCTACTGTCTTTTGACATTATATTTCATTTTTATTATAATAATAGTAACAATAATAAGGAGGGATATTATGAAATTTCTAAAGAATAAACAAATTCTTGATATTGAAGAAGCAAAGCCTAAAGACGCGGAAGCTATTTTACAATTTCTAAAACAAGTTGGTAGTGAATCGGATAATTTAACAATTGATAAAGAAGGCGTACCTTTAACTCTAGAACAAGAAATCAAATACCTTGAGCAAAATTTACTATCAACAACAAGCAAGTCATTTGCAGGCAAGGTTGATGGAAAAATTGTGTCTTTAGGAGGTATTCAAGGATCTTCAAGAGATCGAATTAAACATAATGTAGACCTTGGAATCAGTGTATTAAAAGACTATTGGAACCTAGGAGTAGCTACTCATATGATGAACTATATCATCAACTATTCCCGTACTTTGGGCGAGATTAAAAACATCGTATTAGAAGTTCGTAGCGATAACGAGTTTGGAATCAAGCTATATAAGGGCCTCGGATTTAAAGATGTTGGTGTCTTTTCTAATAAATTCAAAATTGGTGATATATATTACGATTGTTGTATTATGGAGCTAATGATTAAGAACAGCTAATGAACGATTCTGTTTTATAATAAAATCTCTAATAAAACTGTTTATTTGTATAATAATATACACTTGTAGTATAA
>CAZUQS010000014.1:0-14756 GCA_964622615.1 uncultured Candidatus Izemoplasmatales bacterium
TTTGCTTTCATTCCAATATTCTTTGCATTTAAACAGTCAGTTCTTAAAAACTCTTCGTTTTCGATATAAACATTAGGAGTATCAATAGAAATAATATTATTACTTGCACAAGCATATACCACTTTTGATCTTGCAAATAATATTTCTGTACCTTTATTTGTTCGATCTATTTCTAAATCATTACATAAATCTTCTGCTCCCAAAAGTATCGCTTCTACTCTAGCGTTCTTTGCTATTTTGTTTATCTGTATAATAGATTGCGCACTTTCTACTAAAGCAATTACTTTTGTTTTTTCTAAATCATATTTCTGTTCCAATTGTGTAAGATAGTCATTTAATATATTTAATGCATCCATCGATGTTTTAGGTAATAATATATAGTTGATTTTCTTTGTAACAATTAGTTCAATATCATTTTCAAAAAATGGAGTATCAATAGGGTTTATACGGAGCACAACTAAAGAAGGATTTGTATGGCCTTCGGATAAGTAATTTCTTACTAAATTTCTGGCATTATCCTTTTCATTAATATCTACGGAATCTTCTAAATCAAATATTATTCCGTCTGACAAGTACACGTCAGCGTTTTGAATCATTGAAGGATTGTTTCCGGGAATAAATAAAAGAGATCTAAACATTAGTCTTCATCCTTTTCACAGCACTAATGACTCTGGATTTAATGGTATAATCCAATGCGCCTTTATCTACTACTGTTACCGTTACATGATCAATATTTAATTCTTTTAAGGTATTCTCAATTGTTTCTTTTATTTGATCGTAAAAAAATGCTCCAACAATACTATCTATAATAATCTTGGTATCTTTTGCATCTTCGACAGTAACAAAACAATCATTTGATTCCTTACTACCAGCAGTCCCTACTCTCATACTACCTCCTATTTGCTCTAGCTATAACTCGATTCATCTCATTCTTAACAATCATATATCCTGCATCAACACCCATACCAGGCTTCGCAAGACATTGAGTTGCTAAACAAGCTATTGCAATATTAGTTGAAACTTCAGATGATACATTGGTTTCATTACACGTTCCACCACAATAACTACCTATATCAACCTTGTTACAATATAAAATTGCTTCAATCACATTATTTACTCCACCTAAATCAGGTGTTTTTATTTGTAACATGTGTCCTGCTTTTTCATCAGCGAAATCAATAATATCTTCCAAGGTATTACACCATTCATCAGCAACTATTTCTAACTTTGAATCTTTCTTCTCTAATTCATATCTTAATGTTTTTAAATAATATATTGTATCTTCTTTGTTTCCAGCATCTACAGGTCCTTCAATTCTAATTTTCAAAGGATAAGCTGCATTTTCTAACTGAATAAGATAAGTTATCATCTTATCGATATCATTATCAAACGCTATTCCTATAACTCCATAAACATCAATATGAAGAACTGGTTTATAATCTGGATTTTGTTTATTAGCTTGTATTCTGTTTCTTAGCCACTCAACATATTTCAGTAATAGTTCTCCATATTTTCCTAATTTGGTTTCAACATGGTTGATTAATGCGTGAGGTAACACGTCAGCTTCTTTTAATATCATTTTATCAACATTATCATACCTGTCATCTCCACTTTGAGTGAAAATAGGTACTGGGCTGTAAACTTGCTCAGGAATGTTATATTCTTTCCGAACAACTTCAGCCATTGTGGTCCCATTATATACAGCGTTAGCACTTAAAAACGCTTGAGTTAGCCCGTATCTTATTGCTGTGTGTAATTTTCTTCCTTCAATTAGCATTTTATCATATTTTTCAGCTAAAGTCTTAAAAGAGTCAATAGATTCTCCAATTAACTTTGGAACTATATGCTTTTCTAGAAACGGTATATATTGGTCTGCCAAAAACAAAGGGTCTCTACCTCCGGTGCCAGAATACTGTACAGCTGCGCAATCACCAAAACCAACCGCTCCATTTTCCAATACTATTTGCAGCGATATTGCTTCACCTTTTTGTCTTATAGCTGTAAAACCAGCTATCTCTGGTTTTCCAACATAGAGAAAGCCATCATGAATGGCTCCGCTTTTAATAGCTTTTTGGTCATCGAAAAAAAAGCCTGTATATGATTTTGATATAATTACATCTTTGATCTTCATCGTTTAAACCTGTGGCCTTCCTATTAGTTTTCCCTTACTAACTGAGTAAACATCATCTACAGTCATTTGGAAAGAAATTACTCTATTTTCTGATTTTGCTCTTTGTTTGATTTTTTTGCGATGAAATGCCTTTATATCGTCAGTAAATCCAATGTTGCCAAATTCTAAAATTCTAATCATTCCGTCATTATCTCTAGCAGGGAAAATTTTACCTGCATTATATTTACTTGGAGCGAATGGTATATCTATTAGGCCTTGTTCAAAAGCATGAACGATTCCTACAGCTAAATCTCCATCTCCCACCTTTAGAATAATATCAATTAAACAACTTACTTCTTTCTTTATTTGAGCAACTTCATGTTTTAAAGCTAAACTTTCACTCATTTTCTGGTCTTTCAACATATTAACAATAAATTTTGAAGCTTTAACACCAAACCCATTTGCTTCCATTGTTGGAATTCCAACAGACTCATGAGGTGATTTTGATATTAGTTTTGTTGCTTTGGATAACGCTGCAACTGTAGAACTATACGATATCAATGCCATTGCTTCAGCTTCGTCTTTTGGAAATCCACCCATCCATTGATGAAATACGGTTGATACTTCCATATCTTTATAACCAAATTTATCTAGATAGAATATTGTTTGATCATACAAGGAATTTATAGCAGCAACATCCTGAACCAAATTGCCTCCCATACCATATCCTACCGTAAGGTTTTTTACTCCCTGCTCTGCAGCTAGTAAAGCTTCTACAATCATTACTGTGTTTGATATTGAAGGTGGCACCAAAGTTCCTGTTAATGGTCCAAATGGCTCTCTATTAATCTTGACTCCTCTATCTTCATAATAACCAACTAAGCGATCACAATATTGCCAGTTTTTAATAGAAACTTCTAGTGGAACTGATTTTGCATAAGGAATATTGTAAGATATGCCTCCACCTTCATTTGACGTCCATCCTGCGGCGTGAATAATTTCTGATAGTAATCTGGCATCAGGCGTACCATGTCTCGCTTCAATAGGAACATTTACTGATTCCAATACTTTTTTACAATTCTTTACGCCATGATTTACAATAGGAAATCCATTTAATAGCGCTCTATGTTTTTGAATGCTTTCTTCTAAGCCTTTTTGAGCTTCTACATAACGATTCTGTCTCGTGTAACTATCCACGGTTGATGGAACAAAGTCTGCACCATTTTTTTCTAGATACTGTAACAGTTTGATGTGTTCATCTAGTTCTGGCACTCCAGCCCTAGGTTGAACCAATGTTAAACCTTGTTTTTTTGCCATATTTAATTTCAGTGCAAAGTTTTTATGTTCTGGAACTGATTTTAAATACTCAACCGCTTTATCTAAATTAAGCTCATGATCTTTACCAGTCACCCAACCACATAATACTTCTTTTCGGATTTTTAGGAATTCTTCCTCGGTCATTTTTTTATTCTTTAAGTCCATCATCGTTTCCTCTAATCTTCTGAATATATTTTTTAAGTATTTTTAATGCTATTAATGGTTCTTTTTTTGATAAAAGCCCCATTGCTGCCATTATGTATTTCTCATCCACCATAAATTCAGGATTCACTGGTCTTAATTCGCCCGCTTTATTAAGAATATTAGTTGTTCTGTTTAATATTTTTTCAACATTTTTCGAATTAATTATGACTCCGCCAGTTCCAATAACATATTTTATATCTGTTAAATCTTTACCGATTTGATTGTAAACAAGCCCCATAGGAGTGAACACTTCTTCAATCCTACCACAGTGCCTATGCATTGATCGATACGCACACATTTCAGCTAAAAATTGATCGATAAATTCATCATGTGGGTTTTCAGGCAAACTCATTACGTTTGCATAACGTTTTTCTACTTCTTTTTCAATATCTAAATGTTTCTCCATATTAATAAATTTAATCTCTTGCTCGGATAATGATTTAATAATTCCGGGAGCAGAATATCTCATTCCTAAATCGCCTTCAACAGTTCTTTTAGCAAAAGGTTCTTCTAATCCGTGAATTAATACATCACTTCTTCTTGTTGCAGTACATATTGAATACATATCAGTGGTAGCCCCACCAATGTCAAGAACCACTATTTCTCCGAAGCCTTCTTCATTTAGATAACCTTCAGATAATAATTTTGCAGCATCGAGAACTGCTTTTGGAGTAGGTAACACCACTTCATCAATTTCAGACTCAATTTTTTTAATGCCTTTTGCTTCAATAATTTGTTTTAAGAAAATTTCCCTAATTTTTTCTCGTGCAGAATCAATATTAAGAATATTAATCTTAGGCATGACATTATCACAGATAAATCCATTAATACCATATGTTTCAAATATCTCTAGAATTTCATCTTGAGCAGATTTATTTCCAGCAAAAATAATCGGTATCTTAATACCCGCTTTTCCGAGAAGAAGCGCGTTATAAAGAACACACTCAGAATTACCTCCATCTGAACCTCCGGCCAACAAAATAATATCGATTTTTTTATCGAATATTTGCTTGATTTCAGATTGATTTATATGATGAGAAAATACCAAATCCACTTTTGCTCCAGCACCTAAACAAACTCTTTTAGCTGCCTCTACAGTAAGCTCTTCAACTAGACCAATAGCGGCCATTTTTAGGCCGCCAGCTGCTGATGAACAAGCAATAACTTGATCAAATATAATTTCTTTTTTAGCTTTTTCAAAAAGCTTTTTTAACGCTTTGTGATAACCAATGCTAATATCAGAATCAACCGTAGTAAAATAGGAAGCTGTCTCAATAATATCCTCAGCTTCAGTATCAACAGCACATAATTTAGTGAACGTTGACCCAAAATCAATCAGCAAATACTTTGCCATACTATTCTCCCAAATCTTCTCGTAAATCTGCTAAAGCATTATCTATAGGTGTCCCCGGGGGGTACACCCTGTTAAAGCCCATATCCATAAATGTTTTTTTAACTAAGACAAAATCTTGTTTACCAACAACAATATTTCCCCCCACATAAAGAAAAATATTTCCAATACCAGATTCTACACATTTTTCTCTCATTCCACGGCAATCTATTTCTCCATGCCCATAGAGTGATGAAACTAAAACTAAATCTGCGTTTGTTTCAATTGCTGCATTAATGAAATCTTCTTGAGATGATAAAACTCCAATATTTATTATATTATATCCAACATTATGAAGGGTATACTCAATAATCTTATTTCCAACTGCGTGTACATCGGCTCCGATGACGCCAATTACTATTGTTTTCAAAGTATTCTCCTTGTTTTTGTAAGCGCTTTTATAAACATGTATCATTATAACATAGTAAGTATAATATTTAAAGAAAAAATTAATAGAATAAACAAATGTTTTTCATACTAAATTTAATCATTATTTTGTCTAAATATTACACGATAAAACAAATAAATAATCACTTAACCTATTCATAAAACTTTTTGCTATATCTAAATCACTTCTAGTGTGTTTATCTGAAAAATATACAAGTCTTCTTTCCGCTTTTCTAGCTAAAGTTCTAGAAAAATCAAAGTACGCTCCGATTAATGATTTTTCACTTCCCGGTAAAGTAAATCTTGGTTCTAAAGGTTTAATATCTAGAACTTTTTGTAATTCTAATTCAATCCACTCTACATCCTTGTTATTAATTTTAGTGATTTTCGAATAATTATCTGATTGAGGGTCTGTAGCAATTGTGGAATTGATGTTTTGTAGATGTTTTTGAATAGGCATTATATTTTCATGTTTTGAATAATGATATGTCAATCCCAAAAATGAGCTTAACTCATCAATAGTTCCAAGCGTTTCGAATAATATATCACTTTTTTTATAGGAAACGTTGTTATAATTCTTCGATAATCCTTTATCGCCATATTTTGTAGAAATATATCTTAGTTTATCAATTTTCATACATTCCTCCTCGTTACACTTTTCGCTTAATTAACTCAGATATTGCAAATGTCGCAACGTCCTCGGCATAACTTCCAGGTCCAAATCCAGCATCATATCCTAATTCTTTTGCAAGCTCATGTGTGATTCGCGCTCCTCCGACAATTAGTATTATTTGATTTCTTAACCCTTCAGCTTCAAGCAACTCAACTAGTTCCACCAAATTCTTTAAATGCACATCTTTTTGAGTAACTGTTTGAGATATCAATAATACATCTGCCTTTTTCTCAATTGCTTCTTTTATAAAATCTTCATTCAATACTTGTGAGCCCAAATTGTATGCACTAATTCCAGAATAACGTTCAAGTCCATAATGTCCTGCGTATCCCTTCATATTCATGATGGCATCTATTCCAACTGTATGTGCATCTGTACCTGTAGATGCGCCAACAAACACAATTTCTCTATTGAACTCTGTTTCAATAAGTTTTTCAATCTCTTTTCTGGATAATGATTTAGTAGTGATTTCTTCAACATGTATTTTATCAAAATCTATTGTATGAATAATTGACCCATAAACAACATAAAAACTAAATCCATTTTCGATTGATTCTGCGTGGACAACTGAAGGATCTAGGAGTCCCATTGACTTTGCAAATTCTTTAGCTGCAGCTACCCCTTTTTGACTCTTCTCGACAGGGAGAGTGAAACTAACTTGAATTTTTCCATCATTTAGAGTGTCTCCATATGGTTTAATCTTCATTAAATGACTCCTCCAATCTTTTACTAATCACATTAACGTAGTCACTCGCTTTTTCAAAAACTCCATTCAATCCTTTACCACCGTTGATTGGTCTTTTTGTTTCTGCAAAGACTCCATTTTCCAAACTGTTGAACATGCCATCTTTATCAATCTTCATTAATAGATTTAGTGCCTCGTCTAGCACACCCATAGCTCGCTGTTGAATGATTCCTCCGTCTTTATATTCAATTTCAGAAGCAAGCGATTTCATTGAATTTTGAATCATCTTTGCGTTTTTAATTGCAAGATATCTATCGCTCATAAATGGAGTGTGAATAGCTTCCGTCATCATACCTAATAGCTGAATAGATTGGTTGGTTAGTGTTGTTACAATGTTAAACATTGTATTTTGTTGATATGCTCTAAATATATTCCCATTAATATGTTTTGTGGGAGGCATATATTTTAGAGGTGCATTCGGAAATATCTCTCTAGCCATTTGCGCTTGAGCAACTTCATAGAGAAAGCTGTCCTCGATATCTGGATTAATCTCAAATGCATGCCCTAAGCCCATTAAATTTTCGCTTAGATGTGCTTTTTTAGCAAATGCCTCATTGATAAATTGTGATGCTAACACGGTATGTGCTTCAGTTACTGCATCACTGGTTGTTAAATAATTATCTTCACCAGTGTTAATAATAATTCCAGAATAAGCGTTAATTAGTCTAGAAAAATACTGATCAACAAAGGTTCGTTTCATATTAATATCTCTAAAAATAATACCGTACATACTATCATTGAGTAATATATCAAGTCTTTCTAGAGCTCCCATACATGCAATTTCAGGCATACATAATCCCGAAGCATAATTAACTAGTTTTATATATCTCTTTTCTTCATTGGAAACTTTATCTAAAGCTTCTCTCATGATTCTGAAGTTTTCTTGAGTAGCAAATGTTCCCCCAAAGCCCTCGGTAGTTTTTCCATAAGGAACGAAATCAAGCAATGATTGTCCTGTCGATCTTATCACAGCAATAATGTCCGCTCCAGCTTTTGCAGCAGCAACAGCTTGTGTAACGTCTTCATCTATATTTCCTGTAGCTACTATCACATACAAATCTGGGTTTGAGCGTGGATATTTATTTATGAATTCTTCTCTTGCATTTTTATTTTGAATAATTATATCTATACTTTTGTCATAGTATGGCTTGAGAATACTATCTACTTTTTGTTTGTTAATTAAAGGATATGAACATATACTCTTCTCTTCTTGAATATATAGCTTTAAAAAATCTTGTAAATCAATATTTAAGAATTTCAATGCGCTTGCTACATAATAAGAAACTCCAATTTTGATATCACCATTTTTAATAATATCATCAACAATTTTGTTTGGTAGCGGCACTCCGAATTCATCAATACCATCGATTCCTAAAAATCTAAGAACAGTCCTCTCTACAGACACGGTAGAATGTATGTCAATAAATTGTTGAACATTCAATGCGATTTGTTCAGCATAGAATCTACAGGTTAATATTTTGTTTTTATCTAAATTTAACTTATTCATTTGGCTTATCCTCACTAACGTTAAATACTTCTTGGTCTAAAGCATGTTGTAATTTTTCTTTAAAAACTGAATTACTAAATTCATAACCCTGTGGTGACACAGGATTGTAACATACAGCTACTAAATTCACTGGTTTTAATACATATATTTGGTTTTCTAACTTAAATAAGTTATTTAGATTCTCCAAACTAAGCTGAATGTTGGTTGGAGAATCTAAAAGAATATCAAAGTGAAATTCTTTACGGAATGCTACCAATTTTTGTAGAAAGTCATTTGTTAATGCCTTGGGTAAATATAAAAATCTAAAGTTCTTATTTTTCCAATTGAAAATTTTAACGGTATTTCCTATAACAGAATCAAATCCCAAATCAACAAATTTATTCTGTTCGCTTATCAAAAATACATGTTTTTTGTCAATTAAAAAATCTAAGTTTTCAGCGGGGTATTTAAGTGTTAACTTCCTAAATGTTAACTGAGCATCCAATACCACTTTATCTATTTCAGAATTAAAATTTGCTCCAACAACAAGTATAGTTGCTTCTGATATTTTGGCGAGTGAATGTCTAAAGAATGCACCATCAATAAATATCTTATCAGGGCAAAAACTATTTAATATTTCAATAGTTTTTTCCATGTCAAAAATAACTGAAGGACCAGCAATTAAGGCGTTTCCAGCCTTCTTTATCTTTACAATAACCAAATCACCTATAGGTGTAAAGATATCTGTCACCATAACGATCTCATACTCAGCCTCAAAGGCTTGTAGAGTGTCTCGAGCAGTTGCTATTAAATACCCTTCTAAAACAAACACTCTTGGTTTTTTCATAAATGTTACTTGGTCAATTTCCTCGCCGTCTAAACCAATAGATGTAATTGCGATATTGTTAGATTCTAAATCATATAAAATTGAGTTTAATACCGTTGTTTTACCTGCATTTTTGGAATTACCTACAATGCTAATAATTTTGTAATTTCCAATTTTCTCAGTTAATCCTTTAATATCCTTTTCCTTCTTTCCAATTCTTTAGGTTCCAATGAAATCTGTTTTCCAACTAGTAAAGAGCTTACTCCAGAAGCATTTTTAAAGTCTTCTTGATTCGTTTCATAGTCGCCCGGTTCACTGTAAGTTGAAATTACACCTTCATAATTTCTTAGTATTACTTTTCCGGGAGCCTGTGATATAACGTAGTTAGGCATCACCGGTATTTTACCGCCACCGCCTGGAGCATCTATTACATAAGTAGGTACACAATATCCAGATGTGTGACCTCTTAACCCTTCAATGATTTCTATGCCTTTCGAGACTGGAGTTCTAAAATGTTCTATGCCAAGAGATAAGTCACATTGATATATGTAATAAGGTCTCACCCTAATATATGCTAACCTTTGAACTAATTTTTTCATTATTGATACAGAGTCATTTACTCCCTTTAATAATACAGATTGGTTTCCTAATGGTATGCCAGCATCTGCCAATCTATCTATTGCTGCTTTGCTCTCCATTGTTATTTCATCATAGTGATTGAAATGTGTATTCAACCAAATCGGATGATATTTTTTAAGCATATTTACAAGATTTTCAGTTATTCTTTGAGGCATTACAACCGGTGTTCTAGTTCCTATTCTAATAATTTCTACATGATCAATAGTTCGTAATCTGCTAATAATATTTTCTAAAATATCATCACTCACTAACAATGCATCCCCACCTGATAATAGTACGTCTCTTACTTCAGGATGATTTTCAATATATTCGATTGCCAAATCAATTCTTCCTTTTGGCATTGCTGTATCGTGTTGTCCAGCAAATCTTCTTCTTGTACAATGTCTACAATACATAGAACACATATCCGTGATTAAAAACAAGACTCTATCAGGATATCTATGAGTTAATCCCGGTACAGGAGAATCTGTATCTTCTGCAAGTGGGTCCAACATATCTGACTTTGAAATATGCATTTCATTATAAGAAGGAACTGCCTGCTTTCTAATTGGACATTCTGGATTATTTGGATCAATTAGACACAAAAAATACGGTGTAATTGACATTCTAAATTTAGCTAAGATTTCACTTATTTCATTAGATTCATTTTGTGTTAAAGGTAGATATTGTTCTAACTCTTTAACAGATTGAATCCTATTTCTGACTTGCCAGTGCCAGTCATTCCATTGCCTCTCAGTTACATTTGGAAAATACTTAGCTTTTCTTTCTAAATAACTATCATTCGTTATTTTCATTTCTATTCCTTCCCATATCTCTTTTTGAACAAATCAAACATCTCTTTTGATTCTCTCAAAATATCTAGGGTTATGTTAGCGTGATTTTTTGTATACCCATTACCGATTATCATTAATGCTTCAGAGGCAATACCTTCCGCACCCAATGCTGCTTTAGTAAAAGATGTTGCCATACTAAAGAAATATACTGTTCCGGTAGACTTTGTAGGTAATATAGTTGCCATCTCTGTGTTTTGTACATTAACAACATTGATTGTTACATCAGATCCTTCATTGTTTGTCAATTTCATGACAATATCATATATTTCCATAGGTTTCTTTGCATCGCCTATTACTATATGATCACAAACATTTAGTGCTTCAAGCTCGGTTTGGTGGGTATCGTGATGAATTATCCCAATGATTTTTCCATTTGGTCCTGCGCTCTTTCTAGCTTGGTATGCACATAAAACTCCAGATTTACCTGCAGCTCCTAATATTACAACTGTATCATTTTTCTTGACAAGGGTTTTAACTTGAGCCGGGGCTCCAGCCACATCTAAAGCAGATAAAGCAATATGCGGAGGCATATCATCAGGAATTTTTGCAAATATTCCCGTTTCAAAAAGAATTGCTTGTCCTTCGATATCTACTTGATCTTTTTCTAAATGTATTGCAAGTATCTTATCTATTTTCAATGGAGTTAAAGATAACGATACTAAAGAAGCTATTTCATCTCCAGCTTTTACATCTTTCGTAATATCTTTTCCCACTTCTTTAACTGTACCAAGTAGCATCCCACCGCTTCCAGTAATCGGATTTTGCATTTTTCCTCTTTGACTAACAATGCTCAAAATCATTTCTTTCATTTCATTAAAATCGCCATTTGCAGCACCTTTAATTTGCGTAAATGAAGCCGAATCAATATTTAAGGTCTTAACTTCAATAAGAATTTCATTGTCCATGCAAACCATATTATTGTCTAATTTGTCTGCTGATTGAGGTAATGCTCCTAAAGGATATATCACTCTATGTGTTCCGTATTTACATAATTTTTCCATTATTTATTCTCCATTTCTAGTATTCTTCTTGTCTCTTCTGGGGTAGCTATTTGTCTACCATATTTATTTGCTATTAATACTACTTTTTCAACTAATTCTCTATTTGATTTTGCTAAAACACCTTTTTCAATATATATATTATCTTCTAACCCAACTCTAACATGTCCGCCATGTTTGATGGATAATTCTGCTAATGAAAATTCAAATCTACCAATCCCTGCAACTGAAAAAGTTGCATTGCTCGGAATACTTTCTTTTAAAAAGATAAAATCTCTTTCTTCGCCTGTCATTCCGCCTCTCACTCCCAAAACAAAAGAATAATGTAGGTGGTTTTCTATATAACCTTTCTTTATAAATCTCAAGGTAGTATCGATATGTCCTTTTTCAAAACATTCCATTTCATATCTAATCCCCAAAACGTTCATTTTTTCAGCAAAATATTTAATATCATTTTCGGTATTAACAAAAATATCATCTCCACCAAAATTTAACGTTCCACAGTCTAAAGTTGCCATCTCTGGATTTGCATGTAAAACATCAAGTCTTTCATCTGCACTCATACCTACTGCCCCACCAGTAGAAACTTGTATAATAACATCTGGACACTTGTTTTTAATTGCGTTAATAAGCAAAGCAAATCGATTTTTATCTTGAGTTGGAGTTCCATCATCATAGCGCGCATGAAGATGAATAATTGAAGCTCCAGCTTTGTAAGCTTGATATGCTGATTCTGCCATTTCTTCAACAGTATAAGGCACTGCAGGATTAATTTCCTTTGTGACTTCTGCACCTGTAATTGCACAGGTTATAATTAATTTATCCATTGGTTCTTTGAAGCTCCTTTGGAACAATACATGTTCCAATAGCATAAGTAGTAAGAACTTTTTCTTTTAAAACATCACAAGCGCTTGAAGCAATATCTGGTCTAACTTCTATAATTTTATAGCAATGGAATTCCATTTTCCTTGAGGTATTACCTTTTTGAATTATTTTTGCTTCCACTTCTAAGAAATCACCTGCATATACAGGAGCAAGAAAATCGACTTTTTCATATGCTCTGAATAAACCTTCATCACCATCATGTCTAACTAATAATTCCGTCGCCGCATCACCAAATAGACCTAAAATTCTAGCACCATCAACTAAATTTCCGCCATAATGAGCGTCGTGATTGGACATTCTAATTTTAAATTTTGTTTCCATTAATTTACCCCTTTCATCGGATGAACATCATTGATTATCAAATCAGCATCCGTATACTTAACAACATCATCTACAGAATAGTCTGGATGTACTTCTAACAAATGCAATCCATCGCTTTTCACTTCCATTACAGCCATTTCGGTTACAATTAAATTAACTTGATGCGCTGCGGTTAATGGTAAACTACATTTCTTTAATATTTTAGGGACGCCTCGGTTTGTGTGTCTCGTTGCGATGATAACTATTTTTGCACCAGTGACCAAATCCATTGCCCCTCCCATTCCAGGAACTTTTTTTCCAGGAATGATCCAAGATGCAAGTGATCCTTCTTGATCAACTTCTAGAGCTCCCAAAACAGTGATATCGATATGTCCACCCCTGATAAAAGAAAAAGAGGTAGCTGAATCAATAAATGATCCACCTTCTAAAATACTAGCGCCCATTCCACCTGCATTAACTATCTCAGTTTCGCCTTCAACTAAGCCTCCCAAACCAATAATCCCATTTTCCGCTTGAAATGTAACTGTCTTACCAGCAGGAACATAATTAGCAACTAGTGTTGGAATTCCAATACCCAAGTTTACTAAGTCGCCGTCATTCAACTCTAATGCAATTCTTGAAGCAATAATTTCTTTATCAGTCATTATATTCACCTACCCATATATAATCCACAAAAGGATGTGGAGTAATAACGTTCTCTGGATTTATTTCAGCAATAATCTTAAGTGGTTCGCATACAACAACCTTGCATGCTGTAGCAATTAAAGGATTGAAATTCCTCATTGTTTTATTATATTTCAAATTTCCATAATTATCAGCAATTGCTCCACCCACTAAAGCTAAATCGGCCCCTAAGGCTTCCTCAAGTAAATATTTCTTGTTATGGATTGTTATGATTTGTTTTCCCTCTTCTACTAAAGTATCTAACCCTGTTGGAGTAAGTATTCCTCCTAACCCTGCGCCAAAAGCTCTAATACGTTCCGCCAATGTCCCTTGGGGAACCAATTCAACCTCTAATTTTTCTTCAGACATTAAAGATCCTATTATAGGGTTTGTTCCTATATGTGATGCAATAATTTTCTTTACTTGATTATTCACTACCAAACGTCCAACACCTTTATCAGGAAAACCACCGTCATTACAAATAATTGTTAAATCTTTAACATTTGATTCAATAACCAAATCAATTAGACTTTCCGGTGTTCCATTTGTAAGAAATCCTCCGACCATGATACTCATTCCGTCTTTTAAAAGGGTCTTGAATTTTTCTCCATTAATAATGCTTTTCATAGTGCCTCCTCTTTGGGTGGCATAATTTCAGCTTCACCAATGATTACAGTCTCATCATTTTGGTTAAAAGCAATGCAATCAAAAACCACTCTATTTCTATCATACTTTAATTCTTTCACAATAACTTTAGCGGAAATTTCATCTCCAAAGTAAACTGGTTTTGTAAATTTCAAAGACTGCTTAATATAAATACTTCCCAAGCCAGGCATCTGCACTCCGAAAATCGCACTAAATAGAGATGCAACAAACATCCCGTGTACAATTTGTTTCTTAAACATTGAAGTTGCAGCATATTCCTTATCGATATGAGTTGGGTTTTTATCGGTTGTTAGTTCAGCGAAATTCATTACATCTCGTTCTAAAAAAATCTTCTTGATTTCGCTTGAATCACCAATTTTCAATTTTTGAATTGATAAACTATTCATATTTTCCTCCTTGTTAAATAAAAAAGAGCTATTATATTCTAAAATATAACAGCTCTCCATTTCTAATGGCAATATCCAAACTGTTCGCTTGGCTATCAAGACAATAATTTAGTGAACAAATCATCTCTTTCGGCAACATACTCCTTCATTTATTGAGAAGGTTCATCTTCTTTAAATCAATAAAATACCAATAGGTTGCACCTCTGTGACTATTTAATTACATAGTA
>CAZUQS010000015.1:0-13895 GCA_964622615.1 uncultured Candidatus Izemoplasmatales bacterium
TATTGAAACGAGACATTATATCTCAACAGATTTACAACGATTGAATGATACATTAATTATTGAATTGTTTTTAACAAAATTTGAAAATAATATAAGGAGAATACCAAATGAGTAAATTAATGAAAATATTACCTTTCTTGGGTGATGATGACATAAAAGAATTAGCAATGAAAATTATAAATAAAGAAGTGACAGGGATTAAACTTGTAATGTTATTTCCGTTCCTGAATGATAGCGATTTAGACGAATTAGTAGATTTAATGATTGAAAAGAATCTTGGAAAGCAATTAACATATGTATTACCATTTGCATCAAAGAAAACAATCGAGAAAATAACTAATGGGATTAAAAATGGAACTGTAAAGGGTGTTCACGAAGCTGCACTCTATCCATTTATGGGAGAAAAAGAGCTAAAAGTAATGTTTGAGGACTTAGTGAAAGAAGCTATAGAAAATCCAAAGTTAGATGATTCTGATGAAGATGATTTGGATGATCTAAATAAAGATGAATAGGATTTTTTAAAAGAGTTCACAAGAACTCTTTTTTTTTATGTAATAGTTTAGTGTATAATATAATATGTATAGCAAATCATTATCAAATTAAGGATGGTTACCATGAATAAATATGCATATGTAACATTTATAATTAGAAATGATTCCTATTTACCAGGAGCTTTAGTATTTGCGTATGGGCTTAAACTACAAAAGACAAAATATGATTTAATATGTATTGTTTCGGATAACATTTCTAAGAGTGCAATTGATATTCTTAAAATTATATATGATGATGTAATTGTTATGGAAGAAGTGTATGTTGCTCATGAAAGAAGACATGAGAGACAAGATCGACCATTTCTTTTTTCCAGATTCAATGCCTTTAGATTAGGAAAAGATGGTGACCTACATAAAAAATACGAGAAAATTATTATTGCAGATTGTGATGTATTGCCTATAAAGAACTATGATGATTTATTCTTATTGCCAGCTCCAGCAGGTATCATTAATGAGAAAAAAGAGTATTGTTTAGAGTATTCAAACGGGAAATATATCATTCCAGAGAGCGTTGAAAGTAATGGCACCTGGGTATGGCACGAAATTTATAAGGAATACCCTCATGGAACCATGATTCCAAAGGATATAACAGATAGAGTAAAATTAGACAAAGAGAATATGGGAATCAATGCTTCATTGATGCTATTTCAACCGACAATGGAATTATACAATTCCATTTTAGATGATGTATCTAATGTTGATATTCAACACGAAATTTCAAAGTACAATTGGCCAGAGATGCAATATATCACATTGAAGTTAAGTGGAAAATGGACTAACATGGATTTGAAATATTCTTCATTTAATGGATATCCAAAAATTGATATTTTAAACGGGATTCATTATGCTGGATTAAAACCATGGAGTATCAAAAATAAAAGTTTAAAATCCTACGCCAAATTTGAAGACTATCAACTATGGTTTCATACTTTTAATGACATGATAAATCAATATCCTGAAATGAAGAAGGGAAAACTATTTAGAGTTTTTACATTCATTGAAGAGTTATCAAAAGATAAGTAAATATGTTACAAGAAGTAGTATACAAAATCTAATGAACTTAGGAGGATTATTTTATGAAGATATTGGTAATACAAAATAAAGTATTTCAAAATATTAATGAAACACTTTCCGGTATACTAAATTTAATTCATAAAGTAGAATCTAATAATATAGATATAATTGTTTTGCCAGAAATGTTTACGACACCGTATGAATTAGATTATATGGAAAAATATAGGCAAACAAAAGCTAGCAAAATATTAACTTTTTTGCGAGATCTATCGATAAAATACAATGCTTACTTGATCGGCGGAAGTATCCCTTATCTAGAATCGAACAAAACATTTAATTCTACATTTATTTTCAACAGAGATGGAACTATTATGGAACGGTATGATAAAATTCATCTATTTGAAATCACTTACCCCAATGGACAATATTTTAATGAAGCAGAGTTATTATCCAAAGGAAATAGAGTTGTAACATTTGATACAGATTTCGGGAGAATAGGGGTAATGATTTGTTTTGATATACGTTTTCCTCTACTTGCAAACAGTATCATGGAAAAAGGGGCGAAAGCTATATTTGTTCCCGCAGCATTTAATACATATACAGGACCTTTGCACTGGCGAACAACCTTTAGAGCTAGAGCGATTGATAATCAGCTCTTTATGATTGGTTGTAGCCCAAGTAGAGACTCCTTTGGTAGTTACAATGTGTATGGCCATAGTCTACTTGTGAACCCGTTTGGAGAAGTAATAAATGAACTGAATGAGCGTCAAGGCTATTTTGTAATTGATGTTGATTTAGATGATGTTCAAAAAGCTAGAGATAGAATTCCAATTTTAAAAAATAGAGTTGAAATTAAAAATTAAAAGGGCTAATAATAGCCCTTTTGATTTTCTATGTAATTGGATTTAGGGAAGAAATGTTTTAATACCCGAAGAACTCTAAGTGTATTCCATCTGCTTGGTTTCCCTATTTGTTCCATTTCAAAATGCACTTTCCCTGGATGCTTATTTTGAACAGGCCAGGTTCCATTTTTGAACCGTTTTGATAGAATTACATCAAAAGCATCTTGCATTCTTTCATCATATTCAATGCTCGCTTCACGAAATGCTTCTAACGCGCGTAAAATATCATATCTCCACCTAGGAGGATACGATAACATCGTGAATTTCTTGTTTATAATTTCTCCAGTTCTATCAGACTTAAATAATCGGTGCATAAGAATAAACTCAATCGAATCATCTCTTAGTTTTTTAATCTCTTGTAACCGATAAGTATATCCATGATTAATATAGGAATTAAAACCCTCAATCATAGAAATTGTAGAGTGTAAAGAACTATGTTTTGCACCATACTTTGCATAGTTGTAGGCGCAGTTAAATCCTCCGTCTTGCAGTTGTTGTAAAACAATAAAATCAATAACTGATACTAATTTATTCTCATCAACGCTAAAATAACACATGGAATTTAAATTCATACCATTCATGCAAACGTCACTGAACTTCCAAACTTTTGGATTTGACATTATACCTCCATCGTCTGTTTTATTCACTAGTAGAATATCATTGATAACATCCATAATTGAAGGTTGAGTAATAATATTTAACCTTCTAAGTTCTAACAATGTGTAATGGGTGTTTATCCACTTATAATGGTAGTACCCTCCGCCCCAATGACCATTTGAGCTTTGTAAATCAAGAAGAGATTTACCGAAGCCTTCCTTATGAATTCTGTTCCTTAATTCAGGTATATTTTGATTCAATAAATCCCGATATGTTTGATATTGTATTGAAACATCTCCCTCTAATAACCAATGAATAATATCCATAGTATCCTCCTATAACAAAGATATTTATAGTATATCATAGTTGTATTGAAAGATTAAAAAATATTTGTTATACTATAAATAAGAAGGTGTAAATTATGGATAAAAGAACTTATATAAGTTGGAAGTTTATAGAGAAATTTATGGTAGAAGCATTTAAAAAAGTTGGAATCCCTGAAGAAGATGCATATGTTTGCGCAGATGTGCTAATGGAAAGTGATAGAAGAGGGATTGAGAGTCACGGAGTAAATAGATTTAAAGCAATCTACATTGATCGAATCTTAGCTGGTATACAAAAACCAGTTACTCAGATTGATGTTTTGAAAGAAACGCCTACAACAGCTGTTTTGGATGCGAACGATGGTATGGGAATGGTAGTAAGTAAGACAGCTATGCAAATGGCCATTAATAAAGCTAAAACTTTTGGCATGGGAATGGTAGCGGTTAGAAACAGCACTCATTATGGTATTGCAGGTTATTACGCTACAATGGCTAGTGATGCAGGAATGATAGGCATTACTGGAACCAATGCTAGGCCTAGTATTGCACCAACATTTGGTGTTGAAAATATGCTAGGAACAAATCCATTAACATTTGGGCTTCCAACAGATGAAGAATTTCCATTTGTTTTAGATTGTGCAACTAGCATTACACAACGCGGAAAAATAGAATACTTTGCAAAAGTTGGAAAAGATACTCCAGAAGGTATGGTTGTAGGTAGAGATGGATTACCAAAAACAGATAGCAATCAGATCCTTAAAGATCTTGTAAAAGGAGAAGCAGCATTAGCTCCTCTTGGAGGAATCGGAGAAGAACTTGCTGGATACAAAGGATATGGTTATGCAACTATAGTAGAAATTTTAAGTGCAGCACTACAAACTGGAAACTTTCTAAAAATGCTAACCGGTAGAGATGAATCAGGAAAACAAGTGCCGTTTCATCTAGGACATTTCTTCATAGCGATTGATACCGAAGCATTTATGGGACTGGATTCATTCAAAAAAACCTCAGGAGATATTTTGAGAGAATTAAGAAACAGCCAAAAAGCACCTGGAGAAGAAAAAATATTTACCGCTGGCGAAAAAGAGTATATTATATGGCAAGAGCGAAAAGTCAAAGGACTTCCACTTACAAAAGCATCTATGGACGATTTAAGAAACGTAAATACTATGTTAGATCTAAACATAGAATTACCATTCTAAAGGAAAATCAAACAAAAAAGCAATCAAATTTACTTGATTGCTTTTATTTTTTTATTTAATTATCTAAAGATAAATTGGAATGACATTGAGCTTCTATTAATCAAATTGTATTCTGCTTCAGAGTTTGGCATATTCAAAGTAATGTCTACAGTTACTCTTGATTTAGTTGTATCAATTTTCTCAACCGAATAGGAGAAATTTAAGAAACTGTCAGCTTCAAATATTTGATTGTCTTTCGTAAGAAAAACGTTGGTTGGAATTACTTCAAATTCCTCCTCATTATCTGTCTGTACCAAATAAGTATACGAAATAGTATTCACATCATTTAATCCTAAAACAGCCCCAATTGGGACTAAACTCTTCCCGGATGGTGCGGATAGAGTTTCGACTTTAGTTTCATAATTTAATTGTTGGATGTTGTTAATTACATGTGTGTTTTGTTCTTTCTGCCATACTTGAAAAGAGAAAAGTGTCCCTAAAATAAGTGCAGAGAAAACAAAAAAAGACATAAATGTTTTCATTGAAATCACTCCAATATATGAATGTTTAGATCGGTAACTGGCTGTCCACGTGGGACCCTATAGTTTTCTGTCGCCGGATTGCTCCGGGTTTAGCTTTATCAAGCCAAGCACTCATACGTGATTTCTACGAAACCAGTACGGCTTTGTCTTTGATACTTATACTATAACATATATTTCAATTATTACAAGCGCATTTTTGAAAATATAAATACATAAATATATACATGTACTTTTCAAAATAAAAAAAGCCCACAAAACAGATGTTTTGTGGGTTTAGTAATCAAATTAATATTCATGTGAATTATCGTAATAAATACAGTCGTCCAGTAATTGCATCTTGCGCCCATAAACTATTAGCGCTATAAAATTCAGTTGCAAATCCATTCCACCAACTTACCGATGGCATTGTAGATGAATTTACTAAAGTTGCCATAACTCCAGATGTAGCTGCTTGAGGAATGTAAGTGCTTGTTCCGCTTGTAGAACGAAACTCAACCATTGAATAGAAAGTTCTTGTTAGAGTTTCAGAATCATCGGATTTTCCGATTGCTGTTCCGACATTGTCTCCTTGTGCATTTTTGTTTGTATATAAACTTCCCGTATAAAATGCGTCAGTCATAAAAACCTCAGTGCTACTTGATTGGCTATATCCAACAAAACCACCTAGGTTTCTTTGTGAATAGAGCAAATAATAAGTAGGGTCTGTTTCAAGAGTATTTTGTGATGTGCTTGATACGATTGCTCTAGTAGCGCTAAATGAAGCACCTAAAAGAACTTTACCTATAATTCCCCCAGCGCTTGATGTGCTGCTAGCTGAGAAAACTTCTGCATCGACATCGACGTCAGTTACATGAACTTCAGCGTCAAGAGTTCTGACGAAACCAACAAGACCTCCAACATTACCACTTGTACTAAACACTTTCAGGTTAGTCGTTTTTACATTTTCAATATTAAGAATTGTAGAAGTGTTTACTACGCTCCCTACTAAACCTCCAACGCCAGTAGAACTTGTACCGCGAACACTAGAATTAATAATAGTGATATTACTTATAGTACTAGTTAAACCATTACGAACTTGACCCGCAATTAAACCAGATCTCATTTTTGTGGCAGTAAAAACATTTGATCCAAGAGATATATTTACATTATTCAACACTAAATTGTAGATAGACGCTCCAGAAAGTCTTGCAAAAATACCTGCATATAAATACGTACTACTATTCGAATAAATTGTTAGATTACTCAACGTCTTACCATTACCATCTAATATTCCCTTAAAAGTAGAAACATCAGAAGTATCTGTATATTCCCATATAAATCCTGTGAAGTCGATATCATTAAATAAATAATATAGATCAGTACTTGAGCTATTTGTTTTTGTTGCAAAATCGTAGAATTCCTGTGGAGTTGTAAGGGCAATTCCCCAGTCTCCCATACCTACTGTTTCAGTTTGATCATTGGTAACATTATCCCAATAGGAGTAACCAACCATAGTAACGGTAGAAAAGCTCACAAAAAGAATCATTAAAATAGCAAGTTTAACGAGTACATATTTTTTTTGCATGAGTCTCACTCCCTTCAATAAATAGATAAAGCATAAAAAGAACAATTATTGCAAAGTACTAATAATGGGTTCTATTTATGCTGTATATTTAATACTTATTGTTTGTGTTCAGATGGTTCTTCCTTAGGAATGTCATCGTCAGAATTCTTTTCTTTTTCTTTTTTCTTAGGCAACAATTCAACTAACAAATAGATTACCACAACATCAACTACTAAAACTATCCGTCCTATTGTTGATTGTGCAAACAACAATAATGGTCCAATCTTAGAAATAGTGAGAACATGTGTTCCGATGATATCTTCATCTACTAAATCCCATGGATCTGTTTCTGTTGGACCAGAAACTTCTGGCTTCGTTTTGAATGTTCGAACGTTGTCTACAACTGTTATGGAATATAAGTAATGGACAAAAACTACTTGAGTTCCGTCTATATCTAGATAGAAAGCGATTATATCTCCAGTTTCCAATTCATCAATTGAAGTGCTGGTGTCAATAATAACTATATCATCTGTCATAATAACAGGTTCCATACTTCCAGTTTGAATAACGTAGTGATCATATTTTGAAATAAACGGTACATAATTAAGAATTACATAACCTAATATGAATATTACAACTACGCTAAGAAAAAAACGGATTCCAGAATTCATTTTCTTTTTTGTTTTTCCAGAAACGTTTTTTTCATTTTCCATAGTTATAACTCCTAAATACTTTTTATGCTAAGAATATCTTTCTATAATATTAGTTATTAATTACGATACTGAGAAGGATAAATCAAATCCAATCACTTTATTTATGATTGCATTGTATTCTGTTACATCTGCTGGTGCAGTTAATGTAATGGTAACTGTAACTGTGGTTGGTGTTGTTGATAGTTCACCTACACCTGAATATGCGAATTGAACTAATCCGTTAGTATCATTAGTTATATTTGATTCTGAAACTGCTAATGTTGTTTTTCCAGAGGCTACTGCCCCAGCATTTACAGATACTGAATATGTAAATGTAATTGAAGTAACTTCACCTGCGGATGGTGTTTCACCGACTGGAATTAAAATGCCACTACCTGCCAATGTTTCACTAACAACAATAGTATCACCTTCACCAATTGTTACTGATCCAGTTTCTGTTTTTTGTAAATTATCCCAGTAAGCATATGCTCCCATTGTTGAACCTAATAATAATACTAATAATGCTACGATAAATAATGTTCTCTTTTTCATTTTCTTTTTCTCCTTATTTTTCTATATTTTTTTTATATTTTAAAATCTTAAATCCTTAATTTTGTTGTTATGCTGCTGTAAAGGTTAAATCGAATGTAATTGGTTGATTCTTAATCACATCATAGATTGCTTTTGTGGATGGTTCAGATATAGTAACTGTAATGGTAATTTCTACATCAGAACTATTAACAGTAGTATTAGTTGGTGAAATAGATACTGTTACAAGACCTGCATTAGTAGAGTCTCCATTAATTTGAATGTTACTAGCTGCAATGGTTAAATCTAGCGCTGAAACTACTGTTTGATCTAATTTAACTTGGTAAGTTAACACAATTGAGGTCACATCGTTAGGCTTTAATACGACACCAGATGGAACTAAAACTTTACCGACCGGTGCAATTACATCGGCAGTAACGGTTAAACTTGTTCCTGAACCAAGTGTGATAGTCTCATTTTCAATTTTTTGTAAGTTATCCCAATAAGCATAGGCACCAACTGTTGAACCCAACAGTAGGATAAGTAATGCTAGAATAAATAATGTTCGTTTTTTCATGTTGATATTCTCCTGTATACGTAATATATACTTTATTTTAAAAGAAAAAAGCCAAAAGAGAATAGATGATGGCAACTGGCTGTCTACTAGAGACCCTATAGTTTTCCGTCATCGGATCACTCCGATTTTGGCTTTTACATGTTAAGTGAAGATATTACAAATTTACTATTCAATTTAGATATAAAAAAATGCCCTCGTCTTTTTAGACAACGGCAACTGGCTACCACCCATACGGAAGGCCCTTTAGCTTTGCGTCACTAACTTTCGCTAGTTTTGCTATTTACATTTTCATTATATTAAATACAAGAGCAAATGTCAAGCGTTTTATGTAAAAAGATGTATTTTTTTTAAGAATAACAAAAATTAACACTACTTTTTACCTGAAATAAGCCATATATAAATGTGAAGAAACATTCATAAATAGTAATTTTTTATAATATTTTGATAATTGATTGACAAATATATTATATAATTATATAATAATGAAAACAAATTGTTGATTAGGTATAGTATGTAATTTCGAAATTTATAGAGAGCTAGTGTTGGTGTAAACTAGTAATAGAGATTTTACGGAATGGTCCTAAGAGAGAGTGTCCGAAATTAGTAGGATATTACGGGTACTCCCGTTATAGAGTTAGAGTATGTTTGTACTCGAAAAAGAGTTTCTCTTGAAACTAAACATGAGGTGGCACCACGTTAACTACGTCCTCTACACAATTTTTGTGTGGAGGGCTTTTTTTATATAAGGAGGAAATACCATGGAACCTTGAATTGATCTTATCAGAGATAGAATTAATGAAAATATAAGTAAAACTAATAATGAAATTAAAACTAAATTTAAAATTAAAGGAGAACACATATCATGGAATTTCAATTTGGAAAATTTGGAGGGCAATTTGTACCTCCGGTAGTTGTGAAAGCACTGAATGAATTAGAGGTAGCATTTAACGAAGCGATAAAGGATGAGTCTTTTATTGAAGAATACAAATATTATTTAAAGAACTACGTAGGAAGACCTAGCCCACTATACTATGCAGAACGATTAACAAAAAAATGTGGTGGAGCAAAGATTTATCTTAAAAGAGAAGACCTCAATCACATGGGTGCCCACAAAATAAATAACACAACCGGTCAAATTTTATTAGCGAAGAGAATGGGGAAAACAAAAATTATAGCAGAGACAGGAGCTGGCCAACACGGGGTAGCGACTGCGACTGCGGCTGCTATGTTTGGAATGGAATGTGAAATATTCCAAGGTAGACTAGATATGGAACGACAAAAATTGAATGTAACCAGAATGCAAATGCTTGGGGCAAAAGTAACAAGTGTAGATCAAGGAACTGCAACACTTGCAGATGCTGTAGACTTTGCTATTGGAAAATGGGTAGAGAGAATTGATGATACATTCTATTTGTTGGGGTCAGTAGTTGGACCACATCCATACCCAACTATGGTGAAAGAATTTCAAAAAATCATTGGTGAAGAAGCAAAAAAACAAATATTGGAAGCTGAAGGTAGATTACCTGATTATTTAGTTGCATGTGTAGGCGGAGGTAGCAATGCTATTGGATTATTTTCTAATTTCTTAAAGGATGAATCCGTTAAGATGATTGGTGTGGAAGGTGCTGGAAAAGGATTGGACACGAAAGAGCATGCTGCCACTATGACGCTTGGTAAAGAAGGAATTATTCATGGAATGAATACCAAAGTAGTACTTGACGAATTTGGAAATATTGCTCCAGTATATTCCATATCCGCGGGATTAGATTATCCTGGAGTTGGGCCTCAACATGCATATTTAGAATCCATTAATAGAGTTCAATACCAAAGTGCAACGGATAAAGAAGCGGTTGAGGCATTTTTAGAACTATCGAAATTAGAAGGAATTATTCCTGCAATTGAATCTAGTCACGCGATAGTTGGAGCAATAAAATTAGCATCAACATTATCAAAGGACAAGATTATCATTGTCAATTTGTCAGGTAGGGGAGATAAAGATGTTAATATGATAAGTGAATATCTTTTAAAATAAACATTTTTTACAAGTGAAAGACATAAATGAAAAGATAAGGTAGATTGAAAAATCTACTTTATTTTTCAAATGCTTTGAATATCAAGTGAAAATTCACAGATATACATAACAATCATGGTATTATGTTAATGTAAAGCATTTATAGGGAAGGTAAGATTTTATGAAAAAAATATTAAGTTTAGTAACATTGTTATTATTTGCATTTGCATTAGTTGGTTGTGTGGAAGAAACCACAGAAACAACAGCGGCAGGAACAACAACAGCGACAGCAATAACGACTTTAGAACCATTAAGAGTAGGTATGGATTTAAGATATCCGCCTTTTGAAACTATTGATGATGCTAGCAATCCAGAAGGAATTAGTGTAGACATAGCATTAGCCTTTGGTGTATTTATAGGAAGAGAAGTTGAAATTGTAAATTTGAATTTTGCTTCTATTATTCCCTCTCTTAACTCAGGGGGAATTGACATCGCAATCGCTTCAATGAGTATTACAGTGGAACGTGAAGAATTTGTTGATTTTTCAGATCCATATTTATATTTTAAAATTATTTCTCTAGTAAACAAAGAGTTTGCAGATGCAAATGGTTTGGATGAAGACTCAACGGTTGAAGATTTATTAGCGATAGAAGGGGCCCAGTTTATTGGAATTGCATCTCAAGTATCTACCACAATACCGGAATCCTATGGTAAAGATGTTATTTCAGCGACAGATTTAGGTTCTGCAGTGGAATTCGTTTCTCAAGGAGCGGCGGATATATTATTAATGAGTGCAAATCCAGTAGTTGATGGATATAATGCAAATCTTACTACGACTTTGGTTGTTTGGGACGCTTTTGTATCTAGTCCAATTGGAATGTCAGTAAAAGAAGGAAATTCCGATTTATTAGCTCAAGCAAATGCGTTTATTGATACATTTAGAGAAGTTGATGGTTTATACGATACACTTGCAATCAAATGGGATGCAGTATTATTAGAAGATTTAGGAAGATACGGACTTGAATTCTACACTGAAGAATAAGATTAGAAAAATAGTCGCTTATGTGCTTGCAATACTCACAGTGGTAGCATTTATTGTGTTTATAGTAATGCGCCAAACCACTGATTTTTCTTTTGAACCATATAATGTGCCTTTGATTAGAGAGCGGATATTTACTGCTTTTAAAAACACTATTTTAGTATCTGTTATTTCATTGATTGGCAGTATGATACTTGGGTTTATTTTATATTTGTTTACAAAATCTAAAATTAAATATTTTAATGCTTTTGCTGATGTCATAACGGAAATTGTATATGGAACCCCATTGTTGGTTTTAATTATAATTTCTGCTTTTCTAATAGCTCCAGCATTTGATTCTCGAAATTTTGTACTATACGGAATTATTGCATTAATTGTCTATATGGCTCCATACATGACAAATGTATATAAGTCTGCATTTTCAAGCATAGCGGAAGAGCAATATATGGCTATGGACTTATTTGGATTTACACCCTACCAAAAGTATCGCTACATTATAGTGCCTCAGGTAATTAGAATTCTAATGCCAACCCTCATGAATAATTTTTCACTAATTATCAAAGGTAGTGCACTTTTAAATGTGCTGGCATACAGTGAACTGTATTACACTATTCAACAGGCGCAATACAGTAATTTTGCATTTGTTGAAGGTTATATATTGATGTGGGGATTATATTTAATTATTACGATTCCTTTATCACAATTAGCTAAATTTGTAGAACGGAAGTGGTCTCTATGAAATTAAATATAAACAATATATCACATTCATACGATGTAGAAGTATTGCACGATATCAATTTTCAATTAGATAAATATAAATCAATTGGTATTATTGGTGTATCAGGTTCAGGTAAGTCGACATTAATTAGAATTATGTCTGGGATGGAACAACCAACAAGTGGTAATGTTTCAATCAATACAATGGATGTTCAATCTGAAGAATATAGGAAAAAAATTGGTTTTGTATTTCAAAACCATAATCTCTTTCCACATTTGTCTTTAAAAAGAAATATAACATTAATTTTGGAAAAAACAAGAGGAAAAACAAAGACAGAAGCGGAAGAAATGGCGTTAAAGTATCTTAATTTATTGCATTTAGGAGATCAGGTTAACAAATTACCAAAAAACGTTTCAGGCGGGCAAGCTCAAAGAGCTTCCCTAGCAAGAGCTTTAAGTATTAATCCAGAGATCATATTCTTGGATGAACCGACTTCATCTCTTGATCCAATACTAACCCACGAAGTTTTAACGGCAATAGAGGACTTAAGAGATCTAGGGAAAGAATTTGTATTTGTAACTCATGTGATGAGTTTTGTGAAAGACTTTGCAGATTATGTAATATTTATGTATCAAGGAGAGATTATAGAACATGGGCTTCCAACAATATTGGACAATCCAAGTACATTTGAATTAAAAGAATTTATGAGAAAAGTGAGGTAATTAGAATGAAAGAATTTCAAAAAACATATGAGTTAAGTAATGGTGTAAAAATGCCTAAAGTTGGATTTGGTACATGGCAAATTCCAAATGGTGATGCTGCCTATAATGCAGTTGCATTAGCTCTTAAAAACGGGTATCGTCATATAGATACCGCCGCTGCTTATGGTAATGAAAAAAGCGTGGGAAAAGCAATCAAAGATTCTGGTATTCCCAGGAAAGATATATTCATTACTACGAAATTACCTGCAGAAATCAAGAATTACGAAGAAGCGAAAGCCACACTTTTGAAATCTTTAGAACTTTTGGGAGTAGATTATTTAGATTTATATTTGATTCACGCCCCATGGCCCTGGAGTGAAATGGGAAAAGATTGCAAAATTGGAAATGTAGAAGTTTATAAAGTGTTTGAAGAATTCTATAAGAATGGAAAAATACGAGCAATAGGAGTTTCAAACTTTTCACCAAGTGATATTCAAAATATTTTAGACAACTGTGAGGTTATTCCTCACGTGAATCAAATCGGATATTTTATTGGAATAGATCAAAGTAAAGCAATTACTTTTTGTAAAGAACATAATATATTCATCATAGCGTACTCGCCATTAGGAATTGGATATCTGTTGAAAAATGAAGATATATTTAAAGTAGCTGAAAAATACACTGTTTCACCAGCACAAATATGTTTAAGATATTTATTACAAAAAGGTGTAGCTCCACTTCCAAAATCAACACATGAAAATAGAATCATTCAAAATAGCCAATTGGATTTTGAAATAGCCCAAGTTGATATGAACTTCTTAGATACAATCAAAGGTGATCCTAGGCGTTGGTCATAAAAAATAGTTAAATATGGGTTTAGCACTTGTTTTTTTGGTTCTAAATATGATAGAATTATTTTAAAAAAGGAGAAACACTATGCCCGACATTGGACAATATTTAATATTTATAGTTATCA
>CAZUQS010000016.1:0-13549 GCA_964622615.1 uncultured Candidatus Izemoplasmatales bacterium
AATATTAAAATCAAAAGCAAACAAATTTTCATCTTTAAAATACTCATAAAAGCCAGTTACTATTGCTACAGAAATGTCTACTAAGTCTTCTTGCTCTTGTGTAATATACTGACCTAATTCTAGTGAAAAATCCAATTCTTTATTTGTTTTTGCATTTTTAATAAGTTCATGAATTGTCCATTTCAATTTCATCACCTCATCACAGCACATCAATTATACTTTTTTTTCATTTTAAAGTCAAGAAAAATAATGTCTATATTCTACACATATAAACATAAAAATCAAAATGGTTTGAATAATGAATTGAATGCGTTATAATATTTAATGTCGAAAGAAAAGAGGAGATATATATGAGTAGCATATCTGAAATAAAACAAAAAATTAAACATTTAGTCGATCCCACTACGAAATTGACTTTCCAAGAATATAAAGCGATTAAACATGTTGGAATTGATGAAGAAACAGATACTGTTGTTTTTGTAATCGAAATTAAAGAAAAAACTCCAGAAGTGATTAAACAATTAACTAGAGACATTGCTAAGATTGTAAAAATTGATATGGGTTATAAAGGAATTAAAATAGATTTTGTACAAAGCAAATCTGATGACAAGACTGCGAAGACGCTATTGATTGCATCAGGCAAGGGTGGCGTAGGAAAATCTACAGTAACTGCAAATTTAGCGTATGCCTTAATGAGATTAAACAAACGTGTAGCAATTATAGATGCAGATGTTTACGGTGCAAATATGCCAAAAATATTAAAAGCTACCGATCATACGCTTTTAGGAAATAACGATGGCAAGCTTTATCCGTTTGAAAAAGACGGAATTCAAATGGTTTCTACAGAATATTTAGTGGAAAAAAACCGTGCATTAATGTTGCGTGGTCCGATGTTAAATAAAGTTCTAAAATTATTCTTTGAAGAAACACTTTGGAAAGGCGAAATTGACTTCTTCTTAGTGGATCTCCCTCCAGGAACTGGCGACATCATGATTGATATGAAAGATTTTGCAAAAGACGCGAAGATGTTAATTGTAACTACTCCACAGGAAAATGCAGCACATATAGCTATTAAAGCTGGGTATGCTGCAAAGGATTTAAATCATGAAGTAATTGGTGTTGTTGAAAACATGTCCTATTTTGAAGTGAATGGCGAAAAACATTATATCTTCGGAAAAGGCGGCGGCAAAACTGTTGCGGATGAATTGCTCGTAGAATTATTAGAAGAACTTCCAATTGTACCAAGTGATAATTCTATATATGCAGAAACCGATATTGCTGGAATGCAGTATTTAAACCTAGCGAATAAGATTCTTAAATTATTATAAAGAAAAAACTCTTCAATTTCTGAAGAGTTTTTATATGGTAATGTTCTTTTTTGTTTGAAATCTATATTTATATACGTCATACTTTTTAGTATACAATAAAGCATCCTTATATCGTTTCTTGTTTTCCAAAATCCGTCCAATTTCGTTTATTACAAACTTCATTAGAAAAAGATTTTGGTTATTCACAAGATACGGTAGAACATAGTTAATTAGATAATCCTTAACGTATGTTAATTCTGAATTTTCATACATTTTAAGTAAATTGATATAGTCAAGATGAGATTTAGTTTTGTAATGAAGAGTATTGAGTTCTTTTTTTATTTCTTTATACTCTTTCTCTGAATTGTGATCCAATAGGTGTTTTGCTTTCAAAAACAATCCATCTATATAATAATCGCCATCTGCCTCTAACAAATCAAGATAATCTAATTTGTCATTGGTTGTAAATGAAAGCAAAATAAGATAATAATTCATATCACTTTTATTTACAATATTCTTATAACTATATTCTAACTCAATACATTTAAAAGACTGTTCATAAACATAAAAAATGTTTTTGTAAAACATAAGCTCTTTAATTCTTGTTAAATTTGAATAGCTAATAAAGGTGTTTTCAGCAATAGTAAGTGCATCTCTTGAACAATTAAAATAATGTAGGTTCCCATACACAATGAATTTTAAGTGACAATACATTCCATATAAAATATGATCATTTTGTAATTTGTCTTCTATTGTTTCAATAGTCATCCTAGCAGTTTGAAAATCATTGATACCAATATTATAAAATCCTCCAAAAATCAAAAATGCTGCAAACCCATATTCTTCTAATGAATTCAAGTATCGATACATATCATCATAGATTATTTTAGCATTTACAAAATCTTTAGTTAGTACATAGTAACCTAGTCTTGCTACATAGATTAATATCCCATATTCATACTTTTCAATTTCTTCAAAAAGCTTTGTGTATGCTTTGACATCTTTATAGAAAAAATACTTAATTGATTTCTCTAAAATATCAACCATTTTTTCGGGATACCCGATTTGATCAAATCCCAACCCCATCCTCTCCATGAGCAAAAACAAGTGCTCCTTATTCACAACTATCTTATTATTTTCTAATTTTGATATGTATGTGTTAGAACATATACCTCTTGCTAATGCTTCTTGTGTTAAATTTAGTTCTGTTCTTCTTTTCTTGATTCTGTCTCCAATAGCGCGATAGTAGAAATGATACATTTCCTCTTTTCGTCTGATGATAGACATATTTAATTTGATATCCATATTCATCCTCTCTTTTTCAATGCAAAATATTTTGCCGAGTTATATTATACATATTGCCACAAAGAAAACAAAGAAAAATATATTGAAATATTCTCATTATTTGTGAACCTATATATGTTCTACCTCCATATTTAGACAAAAAAAAGCCAATTCATTAAAGGATTGGCTTTATACAATATTCAATTACAGGGCAATTTAAGCAGTTTGGTTTTTTAGCTTTGCAAAAATATCTTCCAAAAAATATGAGCTTATGATGTAGATTAATCCACAATGATTCATCGTAGATTTTTTTGAGTTTTTCTTCAATTTTCACAGGATTATCCTGTTCCTTAGCAAATCCCAATCGAATCGAGACTCTAGACACATGGGTATCAACTGCAATTCTTGGTATATGATAGAATTCTGCCAAAAATACATTCGCGGTTTTTCTTCCAACACCGGGTAAGTTTTCTAGATCTTCTTGAGTATTTGGTATTTTAGAATTATGTTTTTGAATAACAATAGTTGCCATAGTTTTTAAGTTCTTTGACTTATTTCGAAATAAACCAATACGTTTTATGTCCTGTTCTAAATCACTTAAACTTGCACCTGAAAACTCTTGAATACTATGATATTTATCAAATAGCGTTTTAGTTACTTTATTTACCGCTTGATCGGTTGTTTGAGCACTTAACATAATAGCAATGAGTAATTCATGGTCTTTTCGATAATTCAATTCACATTTTGCATCTGGAAATAGTTTTGTTATTTCTTGGTAGATGAAATCAGGTTTACTTATTTGTGTTCCCATGTATCAAAGAACGCTTTTAGTGCTTCGGATTTTTCTGGGTTGTACTGGGCTTTATCTGGCTTTTTAGCAATCTTACTTCGTTTCAATAAAACACCATCCACATAACTCAATGAGGTTTTGTTGGCTTTGATCGCATCTAAGATTGCTCTTTTTATTTCATCTACTGTATAATGATCTTCATTTATCCATTTTTGAATCAATTCTATTTCAAGAGGTTTTAGTTGCTTTTGAAATTGTGTTTCCAATAAATCAACAACTTCTTCTTCTTTGGTTTCATAAATATTAGAAGAATTTGTCACTTCGAGTCTAATTTGAGTTTTATATATATCTATCAATTTATTAACGGTATTATCCAAAGAAAAATCTTCGGTTTCTTTTTGGTCATCATGCTTAACCAACCGAATTACTAGATATTTTTTTGCAATTAATCCATCTAGCACTTTTAATAGCTTATCCTCGGTAATGGTCAATTTCTTTACCAGCCTTGTAGGTGATATAAATGTATCACCTGCTTTTCTTTGTCTGTGTAGTTCAATCAACAAAAAGGCTTCTATTTCAGACAAGCCAATTTTTTTATAATTTTTAAGAAGCATCTTATCGAAATCTAAAATTTCTTCTTGTATCAATTTCTTGATAATTGCGTAATCCAAAGTAACACTTCCTATCTATTTTTTGCTAGTTTATTTAGTGTAGCCAAAGCTGCATTTTGTTCCGCTTCTTTTTTTGATTTACCTATTCCTTCACCCATTATAATATTTTCGTCCATATAGACTCTCGCAGTGAATTCTTTTTCATGAGCTGGACCTGTTTCTGAAACGATAATATACTGCAATGTTCGTTTGTCAGATTGTACTAATTCTTGTAATTTACTCTTATAATCATTATCTTCTTCATTCATATTTTTCTTAATAACTGGAAACACTACTTTTTCTAAGACTTTATAAGTTTCAAGGTATCCTTTGTCCATAAATATAGCTCCCAATAACGCTTCGAAGGCATCTGCCAATAACGCAGGTTTTTCCCTGCCACCTGACATTTCTTCGCCTTTTCCTAAAAGTAAATAATCTCCTAAATGAATACTTTTTGCATACTCGTAAAGAGATTGTTCACATACTTCTTGAGCTCGTTTTTTTGTGAGTACACCTTCTGATTCATCCAGATGTTCAAAAAGAAATTTAGCTACTGCTAAATCTAAAACAGCGTCGCCAACAAATTCTAGTCTTTCATTACTTTTCATATTTTGTTCATTGGCATAAGATGAATGCATCATCGCTCTTTCAAGCAAACTAAAATCATTAAATTTTAAATTGAATTTCTTTTCCAATTCTTTAATATCTTTACTCATTGCTCTTTTCCTTTTGTGATTCTAAATATGCTTCTACTTTTTGAAACACTTGTTTTCTACAAATATCTGCAGCTTGTCTGATTCCATTGTAAAATCCATAGGCATTGGATGATCCTTGCGCTTTTATAACCGGTCGATACAATCCATAAATAACTGCTCCACCAATTTCAGATGCATCCATTGCTTTTTTGAATGCTTTTAAATTCTTTCTTGCTAGTAGAGCTCCTATTTTTCCAAAGAATGAACTGGTTAAACTCTTCTTTAATATTTCACCCATTCCTTTGGCGGTACCTTCAATTGTCTTCATAACAATATTAGCTGTGAACCCATCGGAAATCATAATATCGCATGGTGGATCCAAGATAGTTTTTGGTTCCATATTTCCATAAAACTCAAATAAATCTGTGTTTGAAAATAGTTCAAACACTTCATGGTCAAGTTCTCTACCTTTTCCGGGTTCTGTACCAATATTGATAAGTCCAACTACTGGATTTTCTATATTTAAAACTTCTTCAGCATATATTTTTGCAAAATATGCTTGTTGAAGCATATACTCTGGTCTAATCGTTAAATTTCCACCTGCATCCAGCAATATTTTAGGTTTGCCACTAACTGATGGTATAACAGGTGCTATAGCTGTTCTTTTGAATCCTTTCATCCTTCGCACTAAAATATGAGCACCAGCAATCAAAGCTTGTGTAGCGCCACTAGAAACGACCGCATCTGCTTCATCATTTCTTAAACTCGACAAGGCTCTTGCCATTGATGATGTTTCTTTATGTGTTTTAATGGCATGAATAGGATTTTTTTCTCCCATAGGTATTTGATAGGGAGCATGCACAATAGTAACTCTATTCGGATTTGTAAGTAAAGGCTTAATAATCTCTTCATCACCATAAAGAATTATCTCAATATCATCTATTTTTTTAAGAGCTAACATTACTCCCTCAATTTGTTCTTTTGGTGCGTAATCTCCACCCATTGCATCGACAGCTATTCTAATCATTTTCCTTCACCTCTATAATAAAATAGTATAACATAAATCAATCTAAATTATAAGAATCATTTGCTTTTATTGCTTTATTTGTCAACTTTCTAGATAGAATATCTTGACTACCAATAATGTCTATCGCATCGACAAATGCTTGTTCTAGTATTTCTTGATCATTCACTAAATTTGCCATTTTAAAACTTGGAATTCCAGACTGGGTATTCCCAAACACCTCGCCAGGACCTCTTAGAGATAAATCGTATTCACTAATTAAGAATCCATCGTTTGTCTCTTTGAGAATCTGTAGTCTTTCACTCGATTCTAATAAATTGTCGACAACTAAGTAGCAATATGATTGGAATTCATCTCTTCCGATTCTTCCTCGTAATTGGTGAAGTTGAGCTAACCCAAATGAGTTTGCATTCACAATCACCATGACCGTTGCATTCTTAACATCCACACCAACTTCAACTACGGTAGTGGATATGAGTGTATCCGTGCTGTTTCGATAAAATCGATCTAAAACAATGGTTTTATCTTGATCAGACATTTTCCCATGTAACACATCAATACGGTACTTCTGTCCAATTTTATTTTGTAAAACTATATTAAGTTCTTCTACCGAAATCTTTAATGAAGTTTCTGAATCAAGAATTTTGGGACAAATGAAATAGGCTTGATGTCCTTTTTTTAATTCTTTTTCTACTTGAACCAGTAACTTGTCTAATTCTTCATATTCGATAATGTCTGTTTCAATATCTAGTCTTCCCTCAGGTTTTTGTTTGATAAATGAAATATCAAGATCTTTGTATATGGATATTGCTAATGTTCTAGGAATAGGAGTAGCACTCATAAGTAATACATCAGGTATGCTTCCTTTCAGTCGCAATTCTTTTCTTTGGTTCACTCCGAATCGGTGTTGCTCGTCGATAACAACAAATCCTAAATTATGAAAATCAATGCTTTCTTGAATCAATGATTGTGTACCGATAATGATATGAACCTCATTGCGTTTCATTTCATCCATAATCAATCGTTTTGTCTGCACTGCTAAATCTGATGTTAACAAACGTATTTTTACTCCATAAGAAGTTAGATATTTTTGAAACGTTTCATAATGTTGCTTCGCTAGAACCAAGGTTGGTGCCATAATTGCAACTTGAACATTCGCAGATACAACTGCCAAGCTAGCAATAATACTTACGATTGTTTTTCCGGAGCCAACATCACCTTGAAGGAGCCGGTTCATTTGGTTCGGTTTTTTCAAGTCTTTAAATATTTCATTGGTCGCTTGTTGCTGATCTTTTGTTAAAGTGAATGGCAACTTACTTATAAAATCTCTAACCAAATTAATATCATATTTCTTTGCCTTGGTCACAATGGATTGATTTAGTTTTTTTAAAGACTCCATTTTGAGAGCAAAATGCAATAATTCTTCATAGATAATTCGCTTCTTAGAAATATGGATATCATGCTCAGATTTTGGATTATGTATAATTTGAATTAAGTCATTAATATTTGGAATCTGATGTTTTGATAAAATCCTCTTTGGTAGTGTTTCAGCTAGTTTAGTATCAAATGACATAACTTCACGAATAATTTTTCTAAAATTCGCATCTTTAATATCATTCAACCCATATATTGGTAATATTCCTGGTTGATAGTTTTTCTTTAATACAATATTACTTGCAGTAAAACTAGAATAATTTTTAAGAAACTTACCAGTAATAATAATTTCTACTCCTGGTTGCAGAGCTTTCGCTAAAAAACGACGATTAAATATACTCACTTGAAATACGATGCGATTCGTTTCCACTTGAACAGATAGTTTATCTAAATTCTTGCGTATAAAGTATATTTTGGATCTAGCCTTTACCGTTACCTCCAAAGTGCATTCCGTATTAAGTTCTACTGAGTCAAAAGAATGAATCTTATGGGTTTCATATTTCGCAGGAAAAGAGAACAATAAATCATTTATTGTCTCAATACCTTGATTTTTTAATTTAGCGGAAATTTTAGGACCAATACCTTTTACTTCAATTAATTGACTCATGCGAACCTCGTATATATTCGTTACCCTATTATACAAAAAAAAGAGGTATCAAACAATACCCCTTTATATTTCTATTCGACTGTAATTATATAGGAATAAATATCTTGTCCACCATTGATGATTTCAACTTCTACAGGAAACTTATTCGTTACATATTTTTCTAATTCATTCACTTCTTCTTTTGTTATATCAGACCCATACATAACCGTACAGATTTCTGCTGATTCATCGATCATATCTCTTAGTAAGTGTTCACAAGTTTGAACTCTAGTTTCATTACTTGTGATCAGTTGACCATTAAAGATCCCCATGAAATGTCCTTTAGTTATCTTAAGACCGTTCAAGACACTGTCTCTAATAGCATAAGTAACTTCTCCACTTTTGACCCCATCGATGTATGTATTCATTTCTTCAAGATTTTCTTCAATATCTTGTGTTGCATCAAACATCGTTAACCCAGCGTATCCTTGAGAAATTGTTTTTGCTTTTAAGACTCTAACATCAACATCCTCAATCAACTTAGCAGCTGCATCAGCTGAAAGCATAACGTTTTTATTGTTTGGAATTATAATAACGTGATCTGCGTTGATTTCTTCTACAGCTTTTACAAAGTCTTCTACTGAAGGATTCATTGTTTGTCCACCTTCAATAATAAAGTCACAACCCATTTCAATAAATGTTTCTTTTAGTCCGTCACCATTTACGACAGCAACCAACGCATATTTTTTCTTAAGATTTGGTGCTATGCTAAGAGAATGATCATGTCCACAATCACAATCATCTTGATGATCAATCGATTGGTGCAATAACACTTCTGTGTGTTGTAAATTCATATTTTCAATTTTCATATTGATAAAGAATCCGTAATGTTGAGCTAAGTTCAATGCATCTCCTGGAGTTTTTGTATGAATATGTACCTTCAGTATATTCTCATCTACAACTACAACCAATGAATCTCCTAGAGGTGATATCATTGATGTAAAATCTTTTTGATTGAATTCATCCATTTTCTCAACTTGCATAATAAATTCTGTACAATAACCGAAGTCATCGCCTTCAACATGTTGAATATTCGTAAGATTCACTTTGTAATCAGAGTCTTGAACTTTTGATTCATAAATTTTACCGTTTAATGCATCATACATTCCCTTAACGATTTCAATGAAACCAGCAGCACCTGAGTCTACAACTCCCACTTCTTTAAGAATAGGAAGCAAATCAGGGGTTCTAATAAGAGATTCATCTAATTCGATAATATATTCTTCGAATAATTGTTCAAAACTATTCACAGAATTACAAACTGAAACTGCTTTATCAGCTGCTTCTCTTGAAACAGTTAACATCGTACCTTCAACAGGATTTATAACCGCTGCGTAAGCTTGTTCAACGCCCAATCTAAGCGAGTTTGAAAATACTTCTGGGTCTGCAACATCATAACCTTTTAAGCCTTTAGCAATACCGCTAAATAATTGAGACAGAATCACTCCTGAATTTCCTCTAGCTCCCATAAGCATTCCTCTAGCTAAAATTTTAGATATGTTTCCAATTGACTCGTCTGTGCTTGATTCAATTGATTTTGAACCAGCAGACATCGTTGCTGACATGTTTGATCCAGTATCTCCATCTGGTACAGGAAATACGTTTAAATCATTAATATAATTCATGTTGTTTCTTAATCTTATGCTACCATTCTTAATAATTGTTTTAAATGTTTGACCATCTAATTGATGAATTGACATAGTTAACTCCTCGTTTTTTTTTGATTTATTTAAAAGATTTTTCACTGTAATTTCACTTCAAAAAAAGCAATAAAATTATATCATATCCCTATTAAACTAGCAATAACTTTGATTATCAAAGTAATATCTTGCAAATATTGATTTTTTTCCCTTGCATTTTTTTTAATTTATGGTAAAATTAGTAATGCTGAAAACCTTACAGAAACGGAGTGATAATATGGCAAGAGAATGCAGTGTTACTGGTAAAAAAATTATGTCTGGTAATAGCCGTTCCCATTCATTACATGCTACAAAGAGAATTTGGAAAGCGAACTTGCAAAAAGTTAAAGTTGTAGACGAAAATGGTCAAGTTAAGAAAACTTGGATTTCTGCTAGAGCATTAAAAAGCGGGAAAGTTAATAGAGCTTAGATATATTTTTACCATATTAAAAAAAGAAAAGCAGAGAATTTCTGCTTTTTCTTTTGCTTTTAATTAAGTATAACGGTTACTTGGGACTGCGTTAGATTGTATGTATTTAGAGTAACATTAAAATGATAATAATATATTGTAATTGAATCACCTGCGTAAAAGTTAGCATATAAATAATCTTGCAAACTTTCCAAATCGGTAATATTAAAATCATTAATACGAACAACCAAATCTCCACCATTTAAAATACCTTCTAATGCTCTTTGGCTTTCAATGGACTTGATAATAAGCCCTTCTGTCACCCCGTTTGGTAATGTTACTGTCAAAGAATCATGACTAGTTCCATCAATATTTATGGTAGGCAAAATCACATTAGGTCCTGAAATAACATGAGACACAGAATAGAAAGTAGCGCCAATTCTTGGCATTATGGTATTGTTTGGAATATCGTCAGCTTCAATTCTAGCAATCACTTCTTTAACAAGGTTCACTGGAATCGCAAAGCCCATTCCTTCAATTTCTATGTCTGAATACTTCGATACGTTAATTCCAATAACCTCTCCAGCTAAATTAAATAGCGGTCCACCACTATTACCGCTATTGATTGCAGAATCATGTTGCAAATATTTGATATATCGATTCGCATCGACCTCTCTATTTAAGCCAGATAGAATACCCATTGTTACAGAATTAAAGAAATTATATCCGATTGGATTCCCAACCGCTAAAACAATTTCACTAACATGCTGAGCATCTGAATCTCCAAAAAGAGACACTGCAATATTTGATAACCCCACACTACTAAATGTTAGTACTGCAAGATCGACCTCCTCATCCACTCCTACTAAAGTAGCTGTAACAGTTGATTCATCAGGCAAATAGATTTTAAAATCGGTACCTTCTTCAACAACGTGATGATTGGTAACTATATAATACAGTTGATGAGCTAAATCATATTTATAAACAACCCCGGACCCAATACTTACTTGATCATTTGGTAAATAAGTTGTGATTCCAAATACGCTTTTTTCAGCTACATCAATTACGGAATATATGTCTTGTTGAAAATCATCTACATAAAGTTCAATTTGCTCTTGTGATAACATTTCATTTATATTAGCTAATACTTGAGCATAAATTTGATCATATAGATCTTGATCTAAATCTTCAATAACGTATTGATATACATCATTATATACATCATCATAGATATCATCATAAATCTGTTTTACTAAATCAATATAATCTTCATAATAATATACTGTTTCATTTAGAGCTGTAGTCGTAACTGGAATTGTTGACAAAGGTTGTGGTGTAGTTGTATCTGCAACAATTGTATTTGAAAATACAAGTAAATTCATTGTTAAAATGATCCCAGATACTACGATAGCGCTTATAAATAAATAAAGTTTTTTCATACTAATCAGCAACCTTTGCTTTTAACTCAATATTATCGATAAATATCAAAACACCATCTCGATATAATGAAATAGATATGATGTCTCCAACTTTATATTTTGAAAAATTATAAACAAAATCCTCCGCAGATGTTAATACAATATCTGCTATTTGTACGATGACATCGTCTTCTTGGACATACCCATCGAAACTAGCACCTTCTACTATTGCAAATATATAGAATCCCTCAGTTACACCATTTGGTATAATCGCACCAATCGAGATTAGATCAGACACATGTCCACCTATTTCTCTGAAATTGATTCCTAATACAGGTTTTTGTAGTGAATACCCAAATTCTTCAATATCAGCACAAATTGCAGCTACTAAATTACTAGGAATCGCAAATCCCATACCTTCTATGTCAGTAGCAGCTAACTTAATAACGTTAATACCAATGACATCACCATTGATATCAAATAATGCTCCACCGCTATTACCGCTATTGATTGCTGCATCATGTTGAATATAATTTACAAACATGTCATTCACATTATCTCCATCGATATCAAAGAAGCGATCTAACCCAGATACAATACCCATGGTCATTGTTCCGTAAAAATCATATCCTCTTGGATGTCCAACTGCTAAGATTATATCACCTTTATTGACTTGAGAACTATCTCCAAAATCAGAAACAGTATATTCATCATCCGACAAGAAATATAGAACAGACACGTCGACCAAATCATCGACTCCAACTAATATAGCAAGACTAGTTGATTCGTCTTCAAATTGGATTTCAAATGAAGTTCCCTCTTCTACTACATGATTATTGGATACAACATAATATTTATTCGCTACATGTTTATAAATGACACCAGATCCATAAGATATTTGTTGTCCTGTATCATCATAACTAATAACTCCTACAACCGAGTTTGCAGACTGTAACTGCACGTTATAAATCATGTCTATCACGCTCGCAGCTGAAATAGTTATCGTACCCGCTTCAATTTGACTCGTCAATTCTTCTATCACTTGAGCATAAATCAGTTCAAATCGTTCTTCCGAAAGATTGCTGATCACTTCCGCTCTTACTTGATCATATAATTCTTCATATATCATTTGATATACGTCTGAGATTACCATATCAAAATCAATCTGAGTTGTCGTTACTGGTGGTTGTGTAGTATATGTAGTCGCTGGTATCGTAGAGGATACCGTAGCTGTCAAAGATGAATTTGTTGTTTCATTTGCAGTGGTACTAAAATCATTTGTACAGCTTATAAATAACAGAGACGTCAATAGTACTCCTAAAAATATATATATTTTTTTCATTGTAAGCTCCTTTCAGAAGTATTATAGCATACATAATATTGATTTATTGTGAAGTATGCGTTAGGAATTTGTGTGTTCATAATCATCACTAGAAATCACAAGAATCTTCCCTTTCGAAAACTCAATCTCACCGCTACCTTCATTGGAAACGCAAAGTGAATCATTTGTGTTCAAATAATAATTATTAACTGAAAACTTAAATCCTTTTATAGACAGATTATAACAATCTTCAATAGCAAAGAATGATATATATTTCTTATAGTTATTTACTTTATGTCTTCCTTTGCTCAACATATAAATATAATGAGAGTTATCTCTCATCGAAAAATTGTATTTTTTTATTAAGTTTATATTGGCGAGAAAATGATCCATTCGACCACTTATACCACCATATACTTCAATTTCATTATAATCCATATTGTTGTAGACGTAGTCAAGTGTGAAGGCTAAATCCGTCAAATTTTTTTCTTTATCCAATTTAATTATATGGTTGCATTTTGCCTTTATTTTTTCGTATTTTTTTGGGTCAATAGAATCAAAATCTCCCACAGCTAGGTCAATTCCTTTTGATAAGTTTGACAAATACTCTAATCCAGAATCTACTCCAACAATAAATTCATTAGCTTCTTCAAAATAAAAATGTTTAAAATCATAATTGTTAGGTCCACAAAATATTTTAATTTTCTCAAACATTTTCTAACTCCTTAATCAGTTCGTTTCGATTGCTTCGATTGAAAATGTAAGATCCCACAACAATCACATCACAATGGACATCACTCACTAGTTTTGCAGTATCCAAATCAATACCACCATCAACTTCTATTAAAAAATTATAGTTTTCAATTTTTCTTTTTGAATTCAAATATTTAAT
>CAZUQS010000017.1:0-13308 GCA_964622615.1 uncultured Candidatus Izemoplasmatales bacterium
TCATCGGTCTGACTTGGAAAAATACCGTATTGAAATTATTCGCCTCAATTTCATTTAACATCGAAATAATCAATCCTTTGTATTGTTCCTCACTGGTATGAAACCCGATATCAATACTACCAACTGTTGCGACCCATACAGCGCGTATTTCTTCTGTTTTTTCTTCGTAGACAGTTGGTAATTCAATCAATTCACTAGAGTTATAATAAGAAACAACTCGTCCATTTCGAATCACATAGAGATTTGTTTCGCTAGGCGGAATCAATAATCGAACCCTTTCACTCATCAAATCACTTTCATTTAATGCTAAATCAGTCACATAATACTCGAATGTGTAGTTTGCAGTATATACCAATTCAATTTCTTCATCGTAAATTTTCCACGATGACCAAGTTGCTCCGTTGTGCATACGATAATGTATCTCTGTATTTGCTTCTTCACTACTGAAGGTTACAGTGGTATTTGATGTATAATATTTCACTCCATCATACGTTCCATCTATCGTGATTATTCCGTCATCAGGAGGTGTAGAGTCAATCACAATAGATTTAGACAAAACGAAAAGACACGCATCATCATTTCGATAATAGATGGTGTGTGAACCCTCTTGATTAACTGTAAATGGTGTAGTAAAATCAGTCCAGACTCCAGTATCAATCTTATATTGCAAATCGGTCTCTCCAGATAGCGTTACCGTCGCAGATTGATAATTAGGATCTTGCCCAGATCCTGTGACCTGTATCGTCGGATTATTGTAGCATTCTTCTTGTACCGTAACAGAAAGAACACTTTCTTCACTTTCGGTATCTCGTTCATCAATTGTTTTAGCCTTGATGTAATATCCGCCTTCTTCATTCAAAACAATTGGCCCTTTGTATAGAACCCACTCTCCAACAGATCCATGATTGATTGCGACATAAATCTCTTCTTCAGATGAAGTGATTGTAACAACACTTCCAATGACATAATTACTACCAATCAAATCTCCCGTTATCGTAATGGTTGGAGTATCAGTGTTTAGATACTGAATCGCTATATTATTAGATGAAACTGAACTCTCATTATCAAATTCATCAATTGTTTTCATATAGATGACATGAGCTCCAGTTCCTGTTACATAAATTGGATTGACATATTCAGTCCACAATCCATCATCCAACTGATACCAGATAGTATCGACAGAACTCAATATCACTGTGACATCGTTGATAAAAATATTTCCAACTTTATCTCCCTCTAATACAACGGAGATATCAGTATCTGTTAAATCATAAACATTGAGTGGTGTTACAGTCCAGTTATTAACTTCCACATATTGCATATGAGAGTAGTCTAAAAAAGCTGCACTATACATCACCGATCCCTTAATTTCAGGGTGTTGTTGATTATATCGCAATTGATCACTGATTTCTTCGGTAACCCAACCTTGGCTGTAAGCTTTTGATGGAGCGTGTCCAATAATCACATCTACTCCCGTTCCTCTTGAAATGCTTGCCCACCAATCAACGACATCTGCATATGGAGCTGTATTATGAGTAAAACTAAAATATACTTGAGGACAAATATAATGTAACCATCCTTCTTCTACCCATTTTTTACTATCAGCGTACTGTGTACGGTAACTAGAAAGATTGGTTGGTCCGGTATTACTTCCACCTTCTATGTATTGCGTATACCCTTCAATTCCACTACCCCAAAGACCAAATGGACTTATTCCAAATTTAACAGATTCGCCAGACAAGTCATTATAGGCATCAATATCTTCTTTGATTCCTCGAACAACGTCATTGACATTTTCTCGACGCCAATCTTCTATCGTCTGTGAGGGTAATTTATAGATATTATAGGTATCGGTATCGCTACTGATACCGCTATATGGATAGAAATAATCATCGAAATGAACTCCATCCACATCATATTCGGTAATAATTTCTGTTACAACATTACGAATAAATGCTTTGACTTCTGGTTCTCCTGGATTCAAGATTAATGGATTTCTATCGTTTGAGTCTAAATTTCCACTCACCACGAGGTCTGGCCTAAGTTTTGCAAAGTTATTTGCTGCTAAAGTTGGTATATAAGATTCTTTAGTACTGGTTGTATTTGCTACACGATAAGGATTCATCCAAGCATGGAATTCTATTCCATTTGCATGACATTCATTAATCATCCAAGCCAAAATATCCCAACCGGGATCGACTCCTTCTGAACCAGTAACATAACGACTCCATGGCGCATAATCGCTTTCATAAAACGCATCATTTAATGGCCTTACTTGAAACAGCATAGCATTCATATTACTTTCTAATAATTCTGAAATTAAATTTTGAAACGCTGCTTTATACTGTGTTTCATTGCTATGTAAAGGCATATTCAAATTGTATACAGTTGCTACCCAAACTCCTCGGAATTCCGTATCTTTTTCCGTGTAAGTATCCGGTATCATGACCTTATCCGTTGACCAAAAATGCTTAACATCAACTCCGTTACGTTGTAATGGCACCAAAGAATCATAACTCTCTACCGGATTGATCAGCAATATACTAATCATGAAGGTCAATATGATCAATAATACTTTTTTGTATGTTTTCATGATTTTCCTCCATTGAATAAGTGTTTTAGTTTTTCCATACCAAGTGTCCCTTTGCCGATATCAATAAAATTATGATAGGTAAAGAATACATTTCCTTTAACAGTTGAAAATTGATTTGCATATTTAATTTGGTTATTCACTTCAAGTGGATTAGCATACTCACCTTCATTGCCAAGACGATATGCGGCATGTCCAATATATAGATTAGTTTTTTTCCCTTTACATACTTCTACCCAAAAATTACAGATATCAGCAAAAGGAGCGATTCGATGACCAAATTCCCAATAGATTTGAGGGACGACATAATCGATATACCCACTTTCAATCCAAGCTAACGTATCAGCGTATAATCCATAATAGCTTTCCGAACATGCTAAAGCGGTATGACTTCCGTATTCCTCTGCTTTTTGATTCTTCCATATTCCAAATGGGCTGATACCAAACTGCACTTTAGGATTTACTTTTTTTATCGCGTGGAAAATTCCTTCAATGATGTCATTGACATTTTTTCTTCTAAAATCTCCTAAACTAAGAGATTGAAGTTTCCATTCCTTTTCATCATTGTATTGTTCATCTAATCCACTATAAGGATAGAAATAATCATCAAAATGAATTCCATCTACATCGTAACGTTCTACAATCTCTGTCATGGATTCAATGATGAATTTTTTTACTTCTGGAATTGCTGGATTTAGAATCAATTTTCCCTTTGTGTCTACAACCAAGTATTCTGGATGTTGTTTTGCAAAATTCAAATTATCACAGGTTCTTAGATACTCATCGACGCTCATAGATCCATCAGAACTGACACGGTAAGGATTGCACCAAGCATGAAATTCTATTTTTCTTTTCTTGGTTTCTTCAATAATCCATTTTAGAACATCAAATGGAGGCTTTTTTCCTTCTTTTCCAGTAAAAAATCGACTATATGGGTTCAGACTAGATTCATAAAATGCATCATTCGTCGTTCTCACTTGAAAAATGACTACATTGATGTTGTATAGCAAACAAGTCTCCAACATCTCAATAATCTTGTTTTGATACATCAAAATGTCTTCACAGGTAGGTAAATCGATATTCAATACATTAGAAACCCATACTGCACGAAACGGCTTTTCTATATAGGTTTCTGGCACAGTGACTTGTTCTTCTGTTTGAAAAAAATAGATTGGGTCATCTGTTTGATATTTATTTAATTTCACATTATTACCTCTCAAAATAATAGTTTAGATATGGTCTATGAGCTTCCACCAACTCATCAAAAGCTTTGGACGCATTTTGAATCGATTGGGTTAGCGGATGAATCTGCAAAGCAAATTTCGCTTTTTTTAGATCGCGTTCATAAATTGCATCAACTAGCATCTGCTCAAAAATTTTAACATTTTGAACCAATCCTTTGATTTCTATTGGTAAACGACCAATAAAAACAGGTATTGGACCATGCTTTGTGATTCTACAAGTAATTTCCACTGCACAACCATTCGGTAAATCGGTGATATACCCATCATTGACGGTGTTGACAACGTGATATTCCTTTTTGTCGTTATAAATAGAGCTGATGATGCTACAAGCAACATCGCTATAATAAGCCCCACCTCGTTCTTCCAGTTCTTTTGGTTTTGTTTTTAGGTCTATGTTTTTATACTGTTCAAACAACTTTTTTTCAATTTTTTTTACAAGTTCTGCTCGAGTACTTCCTTCTTGATATTGTTTCATGAATTTGGCAAACATTTCTTCATAGTAATAATAATATTTATGGTAAGGACTTGGATACAACCCTAGTTGTTGAATAAAATCCATATTCCAAGCCAACGGGTCGATATTGTTCATGCTAATCTGTTCTTGTTTCATGTGTTCAAAAATTTCTGGTAATCGATCTTTATTACGATGATAGACATTGAACACATAAGACATATGGTTCAATCCCCCGAAATAAGGAATTAGGTCCTTTACTTTAGCATCCAATATCTTAGCGAAATGATTTGTTAGATTGATTGGAACATTGCAAACACCAACAAAGCGTTCAAAATCACAGTAACGAAAAACAGCTTCACTGACTACTCCAGCTGGATTGGTAAAGTTAATCAACCATGCTTGATCACACAATTCTTTCATATCATTAATAATATCGTAAATCACAGGTATCGTACGCAAGGCTTTAAATACTCCGCCTGCACCATTAGTTTCTTGTCCTAACATATTATATTTTGCTGGAATTCGTTCATCTAGAATTCGTGCATCTAATTGTCCAACACGAAACTGTGTTGTAACAAAATCAGCACCTTCTAAAGCTTCCCTTCGATTCAAAGTTAGGTGAATTTCCATTGGTATGTTTGCCTCTGCCACCATTCTCTTAGCTAATGCACCAATAATATCCAACTTCTCTTTTCCGGATTCTATATCCACTAACCACAATTCTTGTACTGGTAGTTCATCGTATCGTTTGATGAATCCTTCTACTAATTCAGGTGTATAACTAGAACCCCCACCTATTGTTACTATTTTAATTCCTTGTTTCATAATTTTCCACCACTTTTCAATAAATTGTGTTCTATTGTTTTGGTTTGTTCTATGTGCAACTCATCCAAAGCGAACAAGTACGCTCCAACCACTGGAGTAAAAATTGGAATTATTATTTGTGATTTCTTGACATGTTCCATCATTGTTTCTTGAAATGTTGAAATAAACTCTTTGGCTTCCAACTTGAATACTCGACCACCAATCACTACTGGCAACTCTTCATTTTCCATATTCAGTTGCTTGATAACTCCAACCGTTTGCAACGCAATATGCTTTGCAACATTCTTAAGAATCATAAGAGAAACTTCATCCCCAGCTAAGGCACACTCTCCAACCAAACCAGTTATCTGACCAAAGACATGTTTATCTATCACTCTAGATGGGTAAAACAAAGGGATAACTTCTGCCATATTCTTCAAATCTAATAATTTGGGTATTTCTGTTTTTAACATGGTTTCTTTATATGTTAGTTCATCCGCACGAAACGCATAATGTAATGCATCTCTTGCAATGTCTAACCCGCCACCATAAGTTCCTAAGGTATAACTTAAAGCTCGAAGGATTGCTTTTTCACCAAACTTATTTATCGCAGCGGAATTTGTTCCTGTCCCGCAGATACAGACTGCCCCATATGGTGAGGACAATCCACTTCTAAGAATAATCCAAGCATCATTAACAATCGTGAATTTAATAGAGTCAAAAATCGGTTGGCAAGTCTTATACAAGCGGTTATAGTCTTCTTTTAAATCTGCTCCGCTTAACCCGAGATAGATATATTCAATGTCATTGTTCTTAATATTTAATTGTTGTTTTGCTTGAAGAAATAGTCCTTCTATAATTCTACGAAACTCATTATTACCAGCACTGTTAATATTACTACCAGTTGTGGTTTGATCATAAATGATGTTTCCAAATAAATCTACAACATTTAGTCGCGTTTTTGTTCCCCCGCCGTCAAATGCAAATACTAATTTCATCCAATCACCTTCTTACTGAAATACACGGCTAATTTGGCCTAATATCACCGGACCACTTGCACCTGTTGCGCTAGGAAGATTCGATGGATTACCTTGCAGTGTTTCATGTCCTAAAATGAGAAATGCTAATGCTTCTTTGAAGTTGCTTAAATATCCAAAATCCTCAAGAAAATAGATATTTTGGATACTGGTGTATTCGCGTATGCATCCTATTAATGTTTGATTGTGAACACCACCACCACTAATAATAACTTCATCAATCTCCAAATTAGGTAAAATGAAATCTTCATAAGACATAGCTATAGTATATGCAGTAATATGCGTTAGAGTTGTTATAATATCCTCTTTCGCATAATCTTTGTATTGCTCTAATAATGCATTGGTAAAATTTATTCCAAATAACTCTCTACCGGTTGATTTTGGTGGCATTCTTTTAAAATATTCATGTCTTACCACTTCATCAAACAAAGATTGAATAATGTGCCCTTGTTTTGCAACAGCGCCATTCTCATCAAATTTTCTATCATATAATCTGCTCATCGCGTAATCAATCATCATATTTCCTGGACCGTTATCAAATGCAAATACTTCATTTCTTTTGGCGTTTTTGGGGATACATGTTGAATTGCTTATGCCACCGATATTTTGTAATATTCGAGACTTAGAATCATCTCGAAACAACAAAAAGTCTGCATATGAAACCAGAGGTGCTCCTTGACCGCCTTTTGCGATATCCGCATTTCTAAAATTAGAAACAACTGTAATCCCAGTTAGGTTCGCTAAAACACTTCCATCTCCCAATTGTAAACTTGACGGGCGAAATTCATCCTCCGCTTCACTGATGTGATAAATGGTTTGCCCGTGGGAAGCGATGAAATCAATAGTATTCATCAGTATATTGTTCTCTTGACATAATGCAAAAACACACTTGCTATATTGTTCTGCTAGTTCAACATTCAAACTACAGATTAATTTCGCAGTGCAAGTCTTTGAATCCATGGATTGTATAATCTTTTCCAATAGAAACTCATCATATAAATAAGTCTTCGAACAAACTACTTCTACTTTGGTCTTAGTTCCTGCTCCGCTGATTTCAGCAAGTACAATATCGATACCGTCCAAGGATGTCCCTGTCATTATACCAATCGCTCGTTTTCTCATATTTTCACCTTATGTAATCATTATAGGTCATATATAATATTAATCAATATTTGAAATCGATTTAGGTTATTTTTTTCAAAAATAAAAAAAACGCCTCTTGCGAAGTCGTTCTCTTAAATCTATCTTTTGTATTTCTTAAATGTCTGATAAGTCGCTTCAATCATCTTTACACTTTTATCGATGTCAATGTAAGCACAGTTAGTAAAAAGCGCGTCAATTACACAAAATTGTGAAATTCTCGATGTCATAGCTGCACTTCTGAACTCACCTTCTAGAGAAGTAGTATACAATACGATATCACTTAGGTCAGCTAATAAACTTGAACCTAATTTGACAATACTGATTATTTTAGCTTTCTTTTCTTTCACTAATAAAGCAGCACTGATGATTTCTTTTGTTTTTCCACTATTAGAAATAAATACAACGGCATCGTTGTGATTTAAAAATGACGCATCTACCAACTGCTCATGGGATTCACCCTGAGCGAAAGCCAACTTATTGATACGTCTCAGTTTCATTTCCAGGTCTTTGCAAACGAGAAAAGAAGATCCTTTTCCAAAGATATATACTCTTCTACTCTTCATAATAGATTCCGCTGCGTTATGAAGTGCAATCGGATCGTGAATTTTTAGGGTATCTTCTAGAATTCGAATATTGTTTTGAATTACACTTTCTCCATAATTGGAGTTTTTAGATAAAATAACATCATTATATTCTTTAGTCTCCGGAATTTCAATTTTTGCATTAGAAAGAATAAAATCGATTTTAAAGTCCTTGAATCCTTTGTAACCGAGTTTTTTACACATTCGCACAACACTGGCAGGGCTAGCATACGCTGCTTCTGCTATTCTTTCCACATAAAAATCCTTAAGGACAGCTTTGTTCTCAATCAGATAATCTAAGACAGCGCGTTCTGCCATACTCAAATCTTCTTTATATTTCAACATATTCAACATCACACTCATTGATTTCACCCGCTTATATATATTTATATAGATTAATTGTATTATATCACTATATTGAATTATTGTTTTAAAAAATACAAAAGAAAAGACATTATTGTCTTTTCAAAGAGAAGTAAAGTCTTGATTAATAAAGTTTGATTTATATAATTTTTCCCGGGTTCAAAATGTTTCTCGGGTCAAACACTTGTTTAATTCCTTTCATTAATTGTATTTGTGTATCACCTAACTGTTGTCGCAGATATGGTTTCTTGGCATAGCCAATCCCATGTTCACCAGACACCATGCCACCAAATTCAAAGGCTTTACGATACATTTGATCAAATCCAAATTTGATTTTTTCTTTCCAGATATGATCTGGCAGATCATCTTTACAAAAATATATATGTAAGTTTCCATCCCCAGCATGGCCAAAATATGGAATACGAATATCGAGTTCTTTTGATAATTTTTGAGTAAAATCTAGATATTCGCTAATACGAGCACGCGGCAATACTACATCACATTCATCAATCATTGTTGTAGATGCTTTGATTGCTTCTAAGAATGCACCTCTTGCACTCCAAACGGATTGTTTTCTTTCATCTGTATCCACTAAATATACATCTAAAGCACCTAATTGATTGACACATAGATCACTGATCATATCGACGTGATGATCGATTTCTTCTTGTGTATTTCCATCATAAGAAACCAATAGATATGCTTTATGATCTGCGTTTGGAATCCTCTTACCCAAATACTCTTCACTAAATTTTAGTGATTCTTTCTCTAAAAACTCAACTGCAGTTGGTAAGGTCTCTGAACTGATTACCCTAGGAACAGCATCTATGGCTTTCAATCGATCTGGAAAAGGAATCAACAAACTGACTGTTTTATTTGGGATTGGAATCAATTTCAAAGTCGCTTCTACCACAATCCCTAAAGTGCCTTCACTTCCAATGATTAAATCTTTAAGTGAATATCCACTGGAATTCTTGACTACTTTCCCTCCAAAGCGCACCAATTCCCCATTTGATAGAACCACTTCTAATCCTCTAATCCAGTCTCTTGTCACTCCGTATTTAACCGCTCGCATACCGCCAGCATTCGTTGCAATGTTTCCACCAATAGTAGCGCTTTTTTCGCCTGGATCAGGCGCATAGAATAATCCTTCTTTTTCAACGTATTCATAGATTTCCATTAATAGAACACCCGGTTCTACACGAAGCGTTAGATTCACTTTATCTAATTCAATGAAGCGATTCATTTTCGATGTATCAAGGAGAATACCACCTTCAATCGGTACACAAGCCCCGACCAAACCAGTTCCACTTCCTCTCACGGTTACAGGAATCATTTCTTGATTGGCATATTTCATAATCTGTTGTATTTGTTCTTTCTCAATTACATAAACATGCACATCAGGATATGCAATAACTGTTTGTAGTTCATCATGAGAAAAATCTTGCTCAATGTCCTTTTTAAGAACCAATTGTTCCGAACCGACAATATTTTTCAATATCTCAATGTCTGTTTGATTGATCTTTTTGTAATCCATATAATCACTCCTATTAGATTGTTTTTTTCATTGTCATAAAACGCTTCACAACTACGAATCCGGTATTGAGATAGATATGTTTCGCTACATTATTTTGACCGGTAAATAAAGTCATATAACGAGCTCCCATGTCTTTTAAAGACTGACAGAGATTGTTGAAGAGATATTTTCCTAATTTCTGTCCTCTGTATTCTTCTAGAATACCTATTCCAGCAAAATAACCTCTACCATTTTCCTGTACCTTCAGTGGCCCAGCAAAACCGATTATTTGCCGATCCTCCAAAGCAACCAACAAAGGTAGTGGTTTCACTTGTTCTGCATTTTGTAATAAAACCGATGCCCAATGTTTCTCTTTCATCTTTTTGGTGTAGGGATCAAGGCTTTTATGAATCTTTGAATTGTAAAAATCGATGCTTAGTGATTTGTTTGGATAAAATATACAATGTTCCTTATATTCTGTCAATTTTAGGTAATAGGTTTCTTGAAGAGAATGGTTTTGATATCCTAATTCTCGATACATCGGATAAAGGAAAGAATCCCTATCTACTCCTTGTACTCCTGGATGAACTACTTTTGGTAATGGATACCAAGACAATTGTACAGGATTAAAGAAATGAATCCAGATTTCCTGAATCTGTTGTTTACACATTTCTTGCTCGAACGCTTTAACAAGTAATTTAACAACATCTACCCTACCAAAGGTCAAAGTAATATACCCCTTCAATTCATCTACCACACCTGATAAAAATCCAGTAATCTTATCATTCTCATAAGATATCAGACAAATTTTGTTTTCTATCAACTTAATACTAAATTCTTCATTGGATAAAACCACAAACTGTGTTTTATCCTGACAATATGTTTGATAATATCGATACAGTGCATCGAAATCTTTCACTTGTTTTTCAATCATAATATCTGACTCAGTAACTGATTCAATTTCGGTATAACTTCATAGATATCTCCTACAATCGCATAGTGAGAAATTTGGAACAACTTATTGTGAATATCACTGTTCACAGAAATAATTAACTCGCTCTCTTTCATTCCTTCTACATACTGAATCGCACCACTAATACCCAAATTAATAATGAGTTTAGGTTTTACTGTTCTTCCACTTAATCCAATTTGTTTTCTTGGATCAAACCAGCCATTTTCAATCAACGGTCTCGTACATGCGACTTGCGCACCCAAACGTTCCACTAAAAGTTTGATCAAATCCAAATCCTTTTGCTTCTTAAATGCTCTTCCTACCGCAACTATAATTTCTGCTTCAGAGATATCCTTTCCCTGAGGTTTATTTTTTGTTTTCATCAAAGTAATTTCTGAATGTTTATCTATCTTAGAACAATCTTCATAAACTACTCTTCCAAATGGCTCACAACGTATTGGTGCATTGAACATCTTATAACGTATCGTGGCCAATTGTGGTCTGTGATTTGGTGTATGAATCTTCGCCATAATGTTACCGCCAAACGCTGGCCTAATTTGTAATAAATCTCCATTAGGTTTTATATCTAACATGGTACAGTCAGCAGTTAACCCGGTCTTCAGTCTCGCAGCGACTCTAGGTGCAAAACTTCGCCCTTGTGTTGTACCTCCAAATAGAATACTATTGACTTTGTATTTTTGAAAAAACACTTCAACAACATTGGTGTAACGTTCCACATTGAATTCTGCGTAGGAATCATCTTGGTATGCAAATACTTTATTCACTCCATATGTTAGAGCTTCTTGTACAATGTCTTCAACAGCATCGCCAATTACAAGTGCATAAACAGGCTCTTTGGTAATTTGAGTTAATTCTTTTGCTTTGCCAATCAACTCCCAAGCAACGGGATGAGCTAGATTATTTCTTTGTTGAATATAAATGGTAATTCCTTGAAACAATGTCTTATCTATTTGTGGTCTGGTTTCTTCCACAAACTCACAGACATCGGTAGGGCCATTTTTAGCACATAGTTTACACATCTTACAAGCAGCATTAATGGAGAGGTATTGGTCAACATAATCAAAAGCATTAAAAGGACATAGTTTTTGTAACTTCTCTACGACTTCTTTATTTACATTTTCTTGGTTAATTCTAATATATCCCATATCTCTACCTATATATATTTCTGTTCTTTTAGTATCTTAAATAACTGTGAAGCTACTTCGCTTTTTGTTCCTTTAATGAAAATCGAATTTGCACGCTTATTTGGTGGAAAAATCTCTTCTACTTGAGTCGGAGATCCGTTTAATCCATAATTTAGAGGATCGTTGTCTTGCAGTTCTTTTATTGTAATTGTTTTAATTCGATAGTCTTGGAATAACACTCTTCTTTTGTAAGAAGGTAGTCTTGGCACATGACTCCCTTTTTCTATTGTTAAAAGACAGGGAAATGAGACTTCTGTAATTTCATCATACTCATCATAAGCACTTTTTACAATGATGGACTTTTGTTTTATTTCAATCACTTCTACCACATATGGAACATGAGGTATTCCTAAAAATTCAGCAATTTCCGGTCCTACTTGAGCAGTATCTCCATCTGTTGTTTGCTTGCCACAAACGACAACATCGTAGTCTTTAAAATAACGAATCAATTGGCTCAATGTATACGCAGTTGCTAGTACATCCGCTCCTGCAAATTTACGGTCAGAGACCAAAACTGCTTCATCACAACCCATATATAATGCTTCTTCTAACACTTTCTTAGCGCTAACAGGTCCCATAGTAACGGCTTTGATTTGACAATCTTTTGCTTGTTCTTTTATGCGAAAAGATGCCTCCAAAGCATAGAGATCATAAGGATTCATTTTCACGTTATTACCGTCTCTGATTAGCACCCCTGTTATAGGGTCAACATCAACTTTTGAAGATGCTGGAACTTGTTTGATGCAAGTCACTATGTTCAAAACAATCACCTCAAGTATGTGGACTATCTAAATATAAATGTAACATAAAAAATAGTAATATAACAGTGCAATTCAATTCCTATTATTGTATTTTCGACATGTGAAAAATTGTTTCATCGATTCACTTTGATTCAGCTTAATTTACAATAATTACATTCTCTTTTAAAACATAAAATACATCGGTAGGACCCATGATTTCTGTTGAGTCCATCTGAAAATTTTCATTTAATCCAAGAGGTAGTCTTAGAACATAAAACTCATCTTTTTCTTTCATGATTGCGAAAGGAATCCAAAGGCCTTTATAGGTATAAGTAGCTGGGTCATAGACAATAGGTCCAGCAACATTAGGTCCGTAATAACCGACAGCAGTTGGATTCAATAAAGCTATCTGATAGTAGTTTCGATCTTTGAATCCCAATTCTTTATCCAAATTATAATAGTGTTTAGCTATCTTTTCACCCCAAAATGCATCACTGGCATATTTATAATTCATTCCTTGATATTTGTTCCCAAAGTTTGTTCCAAAAGAAACATAATATTGAGGATTAAAGTATCTTGTTCCTAAAAAATACTGAACATGATATTCAATACAATCTTGGACGGTGTCAAATGACGTTGCAGAATTATATGGAATATCATGTTCAGTATTTTTTAGGAA